>JAKFYL010000224.1 GCA_021730845.1 Planctomycetota bacterium
GTGCTTTCGTCCCTGGCTCCCGCGGCCCTGCTTGCAGCCGGAGTTGCACTGGGCGTAGCTCGCGCCGCCGCCGCCCCGGATGAAGGCATGTGGCTGTTCAACAAGCCCCCGGCCAAGGAACTCAAGGATCGCTACGGGTTCGAGGCCAGCCCCGAATGGATGGAACACCTGCAGCGCTCGTGCGTGCGCTTCCCGGGCGGATCCGGTTCGTTCGTCTCGCCCAGCGGCCTGGTGATGACCAACCACCACGTCGGTGCCGAGTGGCTGCACAAGCTCTCCGAAGGAGAACGCAACATCATCCGCGACGGTTTCCTGGCCAAGTCGCCGGACGAAGAACTGCGCTGCCCGGACCTGGACTTGCGCGTGCTGTGGAAAATCGAAGACGTGACCCAGGCCATCGAAGCGGCCACGGCGGGACTCGCTACGGCGCAAGCCGGAGCGGCGCGCCGCAAGGCCATGACCCAAATCGAGAGCGACGGCAAGCAGAAGACGGGACTCGAATGCGAAGTCGTGACGCTGTACCAGGGCGGACGCTATCACCTGTACAGCTACAAGCGCTTCGACGACGTGCGCTTGGTGATGGCGCCCGAAATGAGCGTGGCCTTCTTCGGCGGTGACGCCGACAATTTCGAGTTTCCGCGCGCCAATTTGGACGCGACGTTCTTTCGCGTGTGGGAGAACGGTGCGCCCCTGGCGAGCGAGCACTACCTGACTTGGAACCAAGAAGGAACCAAGGAAGGGGACTTGGTCTTCGTGGCCGGACATCCCGGCTCCACGCAGCGCCTGAACACGATGGCGCACCTCAAGTATCTGCGCGACGTGCAATTGCCCGCGCGCCTGGCGAGTTTGTGGCGGCGTGAAGTGCAGCTCGCCGCATTCAGTCGGCGCAGCGCCAAGCACGCCGAGAATGCCAAGGACGACTTGTTCGGTGTGCAGAACTCGCGCAAGGCCATGACCGGTCAACTGGCCGGCCTGTTGGATCCGGCCATTTGGAACAAGAAAGCCCAGGCCGAGGAAAGCCTGCGCAAGGCGGTCGAAGCGAATCCCGAGTGGAAAGCCAAGTGGGGCGACGCCTGGGATCAGGTGGCCGCTGCACAAGTGACGGCCAAGGAACTCTTGCCGCGGCTCTCGGGACTGGGCGGCGGGACGCTGCGCACCGGTTCGGACCTGGCCGGCATCGCCGTGCATCTGGTGCGCATGGCCGAGGAACTGCCCAAGGCCAACACCGAGCGCCTGCGCGAGTACTCCGACGCGGGCCGCGACAGTCTGCTCCAGGGGCTGTACAGCCCGGCACCGATCCACCCGGAGCTGGAGATCGAACGCCTGGAGAGCTACTTGACGCGCATGGCGGAGTTCCTCGGTGCGGACGATCCCGTGTACCAAGCGGCGCTGGCCGGCATGTCCCCGCGGGCACGCGCCGAGCAACTCGTGAAGAACTCCAAGTTGGCGGACGTCTCCGTGCGCAAGGCCATGGTCGAAGGCGGCAGCGCCGCGTTGCAAGCCGGCAATGAGCCGCTGCTGGACTTCGTGCGCGCACTGGACAAGCCCAGCCGCGAGATTCGCAAGCGCGCGGAAGACGAAGTGCAAAGCGTCGAGCGCGCGGCATACGCCAAGATCGCCGCGGCCAAGTTCGCCGTCGAGGGCGACTCCGTGTACCCGGACGCCACCTTCACTCTGCGCCTGTCCTATGGAACGGTGAAGGGCTACGAGGAATTCGGCAAGCTGGTTCGCCCCTACACCGATTTCGATTACTTGTATGCGCGCGCTACGGAGCGCGAGGGCGAAGATGGTTTCGAATTGCCGGAACAATGGCTGGCCAAGCGCGGGCAATTGAAGGGTTCGACGCCGTTCAATTTCGTCAACACTTGCGACATCATCGGCGGCAACTCCGGTTCGCCGACTGTGGACCGCGAAGGCCGCGTGGTGGGGCTGATCTTCGACGGAAACATCCAGAGCCTGATCGCCGGCGTCACCTACACGGAAGCCCAAGCGCGCGCCGTGTCCGTAGATTCGCGCGGCATTCTGGAGGCGCTGCGCGGCATCTACGACGCCAAGGGCCTGGTGCAGGAGCTGACCAGCCCGCCGCCCAGCGAGCCGCGCTCGCGGGGCAACTAGGAAACCGGCGCGGTGGCTGGGGCGGTGCGCGCGCGCAACTGACCACAGCCTCCGTCGACGTCCTGCGCTCCAGAGCGGCGCAAGGTGGCCAGAACGCCCTGGGCGCGCAACGTGCGCACGAGTTGCACGCCGCGCTCCCAGGCCGGGCGGGCGAGCTTCGTTCCCGCGACTACGTTCCAGGGAATGTAGTTGACCAGGGCACGCCGGCCCTTGAGTTGCTCCGAGAGCTCCAAGGCCTGCTGGGGCGAGTCGTTGATGCCTTCGAGCAGGGTCCACTGCACGAGCAGCGGCCACGTGATGCGCTCGCAATAGCGCAGGGCGCCTTCCAGCAGCGCTCGCGGTTCGATGCGTGGCGCGCGCGGCAAGAGCTCGCGCCGCGTGCCTTCATCCAAGGTGTGCAGCGAGAGCGCCAGCGATGGTCGCACGTGGTGTGCCGCAAGGCGCTCGAACGCTCTTGGATCGCCCACGGTGGAAAAGACCAGCTCCTTGTGACCGAGTTGACCCTCTCCGCCTAGGAGCTCCAGCGCCTGCAGCACGGCCTCGAGGTTGTGGATCGGTTCGCCCATGCCCATGAGCACGACCCGGCGCGTCACATGGCCGTGCTTGCGGGCGAGAACTACTTGGGCCGCGATCTCGGCGGCGTGCAAGTTGCGCTCCAGCCCGCCCATGCCGGTGCGGCAAAACGAGCAACCAACGGCGCAGCCCACTTGCGTGGAAATGCAGATCGCCTGTCGCGCTAGCCACACCGATTCGACGGTCTTGCCGTCCGCCAATCGGATCACGAGCCGCCTAGAGCCATCGGCGCTTGCGTGCTGCTGCGCCGCCATAGCCAGACGGTCCAGTTCGACTTGCAGCTCGGGCAGCGCCTGCATCAAGCTGACGGAAAACGGCGCGCCGCGCGTGGCTGCAAAGCGCTCGAGGCCGTGCCCCAGCAGCCAAGCGCGCAGCAGCAAGCGTTCGTGGACCGGGGGCAGCTCCAGGCGCCGCGCGAGAGTGTGGATGGGCGTGGGATCGATCACGTGCAACCTGACCAGCACGATACGGCCGGCAGGCGCGGCGTGCGCAACGGGGGCGCTTTTCAGGGCGTCTAGTGGGGGCGAGGGGGCGCGGCCAGCCTGGCGAAATGCAAAGACGGCCCCGGCCAAAGCCGGAGCCGTCTCCTCGCAACCACAACTTAGGATTCCGGTGCCGTTGGCAGGCGCTCTCTCAACGCCGTCCCGCAATGGGACGCAACTTGCGCCGGAAGGGGCTCCGTCCATGGGCCAGCGCATGCAAGCGATGGCGCACATGCAGCCAGTGGGACTGCCTCAAATGGGGGATCCGACGACCGGTGTCGACCCAGTACAGCTCGTAGCCGAGCTCCGCGCTCGAGGGACCGTCGCTTGGGGGGGCAAGCAGTTTGCGGCCACTTGGGCGCTGCACGAAAGAACCGAAGTTCCAATCGTGAGATTGGGATGACACGCGGAAGCGATGCATGGACGGAGAGCGGCAAAGGTCCAGTCCCGATTGGGCCTGGCCTATCCGCGACCGTGGAGGATTCCGCAGGCTGGCTCCGCCGCGGGGCAAGATTCTTGGACGCGGGGTGCTCGGGCCCAAATGCGCCTTGCTACCGAATGCCGCGCCTAGGGCACTGCATGGCCTTCGGTGATGGCAATCATGCGCTGCATGGAGATTCGCGCGTGGGCCAGCAGGGTGCTGCGCTCGGCCGGGCCCAGGCGATCGCGCGCGCCGCTGATCTCATCGATGGAATCGCCGGCCAACACTTGGTTGGCATCCGGTGCCGTGCCGCGGCGCAAAAGGTCCAGCATTCCAGCTAGGTGCGGCGGATCGTTGCGGCTCATGGTTGCGCAGCCGCAGCCTTGGCTATGAAACGTCGGATCGGGGATGTCCGCCAGGTGCACGACTTCGACGCCGCGCGCGCGCGCTTGTTCGCGTGCATTGCGCACGAAATTTCCCTCCGTGCCGATCACCAGCTTGGACCCTTTGGGCGCCTGCATGACTTGCGTCCAAAGGTAGTTGGTCGAACCGGAACCATCGGCCGCGGCCACGACTTCCAGTTTGCTTTCCGGATGCACGAGCACACGCCAGCCGCGCCGCTGCCAGTAGTGCACTTGGCGCGGTTCGAACACCGTATGCACGCCGCAAAAGCTGCCCCACAGGATGAGCTGAGCCTGGTCCAATCCCTTGAGACCGCCCTCGACGCAGTGCTCGTCGATGCGCATTGCGCCGCGCCCGACTTGCGGGTCGGGCAGCACCGCGATGCGCGCGGGATCGAGCTTCAATTTCGCGGCCGTGTTGCGTCCTAGGTGTTGGTCCGGCACGAAGAACACGCGCTTTCCTTGCGCGAGTGCCCAGGCCACGACCTTGTCGGCGTTGGAACTGGTGCACACCGCGCCGCCCGTGCGACCGGCCAAGGCTTTGAGCCGTCCAGACGTGTTCATGTAGGCCACGACGCACAGCTCGTTGCCATAGCGCTCGAGCAGTTGCTCGCAGACCGGTTCCACCATGTAGTCCTTGGCCAGCATCTCCATGGTGCAACCAGCCTTGGGGTTGGTGATCCAAACGCTTTGGTCATCGCGCGCCAAGAGTGCGATGGCCTCGGCCATGAAGTGCACCGCCGATTCGACGATGATCTTCTTTTCCGGGTGGCGCGCGGCTTGCAGCGCCAGTTGGTAGGAATCGGAAACCGATCCGCCGTAGCGCTCGATCAACTTGACGATCTCGCCGCCCATGTAAAAGTGGGCCACCAGCAGCAGGCTGTCCCCGAAGTGCTTCACCGCTGGCAGGGCATACCGGTCCAGCCAGGGCAGGACCGTCATTGGGGTCCGGTCCGGCAGGGACAAATATTCCTCTGCATAGGGCTGGAACTCCTTTTGGTACCAATCCAGGGGCAGGTCGGTCTGGCACAGGGCCATCCCGGGCTGGAGGCGGATCCCAGAGCTAGGAAGGGCGGCGGAAACGGTGGAGGCCATGTGGAGTGAAGCAAAAAGCGAAAATCGGTCGATCAGGGACCATAACACGCCGCAACAGCGCATCGAAGGGGGCCGGAGCATACCTGCGTGGCCACCGCCAAGAACCGCCTGTACCTTCCTAGCCCGCGCCAACGTATCCATGCTTCGAATCCTGGCACTATGGATCGCCATGACCGCGTCCGGTCTCCATGCGCAGACCAGCGCTGTAGCGCAGCGCGTCAACGCCAGCGCGCCCCTGGATGACGCGCGCTTTCCTAGCCACGGATCCTTGGTGCTGGAGCGCAGCGCGCGCATACCCAAAGGCGATTACCTGCGCCCCGTCGGAGCCGGCGAAGCTGCGATCGTGCTCCAAGGCGTAAAGGACGGTGTACTCGATTTGCGCGGCGTGACGCTGCGCGGCGGGGACCCGTTGCGACGCCCCAACCAGTTTCATGGCGTGGGAGTGCGTTTGATCGATTGCCAAAACGTACGCATCCTGGGCGGCACGTTCACCGGTTTCAAAGTGGGCATCGAGGCCACTTCATGCCTAGACCTAGAACTCGCCGAGATCCGTTTCGAGTCCAATTTCGCCCAGCGCCTGCGCAGCTCGCCGACGCAGGAAGATGAATTGGATTGGCTGTATCCGCACGACAACGACCAGGGCGAGTGGGCGAAGAACTACGGCGCGGCGATTTCCTTGACCGACTGCAACGGCGGGGTCGTTCGCAATTGCCGCGCGCGCAAAGGCCAAAACGGCCTGCTCTTGACACGCAGCAGCAAGCTGAGCGTGTACGACAACGATTTTTCGTTCTTGTCTGGTTGGGGTGTGGCCCTGTACCGCTCCAGCGACAACGTGATCTGTCGCAACAGCTTGGACTATTGCGTGCGCGGTTTCAGCAAGGACCAATACTGGCGCGGCCAGGATTCCGCGGCCATCCTGATGTTCGAGCGCTCGTGTCGCAACTTGGTGGCCTTCAACAGTGCCACGCACTCGGGCGACGGCATCTTCCTGTACGGCGGCAACGACATCGTCAAAGGGGCCGCGGCTCTGCGCGGCGAGACCGAGCCTGGCGGTTCCG
Source organism: Planctomycetota bacterium (assembly GCA_021730845.1). Classification (GTDB taxonomy): domain Bacteria; phylum Planctomycetota; class UBA1135; order UBA1135; genus JAKFYL01. The sequence continues at coordinate 6,146 of JAKFYL010000224.1, forward strand.
ACGACAACTTGTTCTTCGGGAACGATTTGTCGTACGCCGTGGCCAATGGCCTGGAAGCGACCTTTTCCAAGAACAATCGCGCCTTCGACAACATCATTCGCGGCTGCCAACAGCACGGCGTTTGGGGCGGATACTCCAGAGGCTTGATCATCTCCGGCAATGAGATCGTCGACACCCGCGGCGGCGCAATTTCGATCGAACATGGACAGGAGTGCGTGATCGTGCGCAACCTGATCGAACGCAACACGGTGGGCGTGGAAATGTGGTGGGACGAAGACCCGGAGTTCGTGAAGGGGCCGTTCGGCAAGCACTTCGACACCAGTTCCAGAGACGCCTTCGTGATGGCCAACGCCTTCGAAGGCAACGTGGCGGATTTGCAGATCACCAAGACGCCCGGCTTGTGGTTCAGCCAAAACATCCATCCCGTCAAGAACGGCAACTTGACGACCGATCGTTTCAGCGTCCTAGGGTCCAAGTCGCAGGATGACGCGCGCAGCAAACTCCAGGGCGTGGGCGGCTTCCTGCCGTCAGGTTTCGTGCGCGATTCCAGCGCGCGCCCCTCGGATGCGGGAACCCCCGCGGTCGTCGCGGCGGCCCTGGAATTCGTCGCGCCCACGGTCCCCGGAGAGCGCCAGGCCGTAGGTCTGCTGGATGCCGAGAAGGTTGGCCTGCATTCGATCGTCATGGGCGAGTGGGGGCCCTGGGATTGGCCGAGCGGCGAAGCCCGCCCGGCCCCCGTGCGTACGGGCGGAGTGCTGGCAGACGCGACCTGGAAGTCAGCCTGGTTCTCCTGGACCGGTGGGCCGGACCCGCGCTCCGTAGGCAAGCTGGAGGAGTGGCGCGGACTTGTCGACCAAGCCTTGCACCGCGCCGAGATCGGCTCGTGGAGCGATCCGTACGGCGGTAGCGAGGAGATTGGTCGCATCGTCGGAGCCCATCGCTTCGGCCTGGTCGCGACCACGCGAGTCAAGCTCGAAAAGGGTCGCTACAAACTGAACGTAACCAGCGACGACGGCGTACGTGTCATGCTCAACGGAGTCGTGTTGGTCGAGGATTGGACCTGGCACGCCGCAAAGAGGGACTCAGTCGACCTCAACTTGACCCAAGGCGAGCACGACCTGTGGCTGGAGTACTTCCAGATCGACGGGGCCATGGCGCTCTCGGTCGAACTCGAAAAGTTGGGCGAGTAAGCGGCGCAGCGTTTCGCTACGGAGCTCGGCCTAGAAAAGGACGCCGCGCCCGAAGCAGCCGGGCGCGGCGCGAGGTGGCTGTTTGCGTTCGTAGCAGCCGAACGTTGAGCCGCTGGTTTCCCCGCCGTTTCAGTGGGGAATTCGAGAGGAGGGGCTAGAACTGAGCCTTCTCCGTGGATCCATCCAAGGCCGTCGTCGACGAGCGCCCTTGGCTGACAGCCAATGCTACCGCGTCAAAGTAGCCCGTGCCGACTTCGCGTTGATGTTTTGTTGCGCTGTAGCCGGAAGCTTCGCTGGCGAATTCGGCTTGCTGCAACTCACTGTACGCCGCCATGCCGCGCTCCTTATAGCCGCGCGCCAGTTCGAACATGCCGTGGTTGAGCGCATGGAAACCGGCCAGGGTGACGAACTGGAACTTGTAGCCCATGGCGCCCAGCTCGCGCTGGTAGCGCGCGATGGAGGCATCATCGAGTTTCTTCTTCCAGTTGAAGCTGGGTGAGCAGTTGTAGGCCAGCATCTTGCCGGGGAATTGCTTGTGCACGGCCTCGGCGAACTCCTTGGCTTCTTGCAGATCCGGGTGGCTGGTTTCGCACCAGATCAAATCCGCGTAGGGCGCATAGGCGAGGCCGCGCGCGATGGCCGTCGGCAGGCCGTTCTTGATGCGGAAGAAGCCCTCGGGCGTGCGCTCGCCGGTGATGAACGGTCGGTCGCGTTCATCGACGTCGCTGGTGATGAGTGTGGCGGCGTCGGCATCCGTGCGCGCCACCAAGATCGTGGGTACGCCGCACACGTCCGCAGCCAGCCGCGCCGCGTTGAGCGTGCGCAAGAAGGCTGCCGTCGGGATGAGAACCTTGCCGCCCAGGTGCCCGCACTTCTTTTCGCTGGCCAATTGGTCTTCGAAGTGCACCCCGGCGGCGCCGGCTTCGATCATGGCCTTCATCAATTCGAAGGCATTCAGCGGGCCACCGAAGCCGGCCTCGGCGTCGGCCACGATGGGGGCGAACCAGTGGATGCCGCTCTTGCCTTCCAGGTGATCGATTTGATCGGCGCGTTGCAGAGTCTGGTTGATGCGCTTGACCACGGCGGGCACGGAGTTGGCGGGGTACAAGCTTTGGTCCGGGTACATCTGGCCGGCCAGGTTGGCATCGGCGGCCACTTGCCAACCGGACAGATAGATGGCTTCCAGTCCGGCCTTGACCATTTGCATGGCCTGGTTGCCAGTGAGCGCGCCCAGGGCGTGGACATAGGCACGCTGTTGCATGAGCGACCACAGGCGTTCAGCGCCGAGCTCGGCCAGGGTATGGCGCACGACCACGCTGCCACGCAGTTTGAGCACGTCTTGGGCGCTGTAGTCGCGGCGAATGCCCTTCCAGCGCGGCAAGCTCCAATCCAGCGTGGGATCGGCACTCTCGCCGCGCTGCGAGCTGCTCCTTTTTTCGGAGACGGGGATGCGAATCTGGGCCGTGCGTTCGGCTTCGGTGCGGGGCTGGTTGGGTTGCATTGCTAGTCGCCTTGTGCGAGCAGGGTTTCGTAGGCAGGTAAAGTCAGGAACTCGGGAAATGACTCCGCGAGCACCATGCGTTCAAACAGTTCGCGCGCAGCGTCAAATCGCCCGCGATTCCAGGATTCAGGAGTGTGGGCACTCCCAAGCCGCGCCAGTTCCTCGGCGATCACGCCAGAAACCAACTTGGCATCGCAAGTGCGACCATCCTCCAAAAGCGCGCCGTGCCGGACCCACTGCCACAATTGGGCGCGCGAAATCTCGGCCGTCGCCGCGTCTTCCATCAAATCATACAGCGGTACGCAGCCCGTGCCGGCGAGCCAGGCAGCCAAATATTGAACCCCCACGCGGACGTTGTGGCGCAGGCCCTCGAGGGTGCGCGGTCCTTGGGGCACACGCAGCAAGTCTTGCGCACTGACGCGCACGTCCTCGCGCTTGCAATCGATTTGGTGCGCAGTTTGCGAGACCTTGGCAAATTCTTCCCGCGCAATGGCCACCAGGCCCGGGTGGGCAACCCAGGTGCCGTCGTGCCCGTCGCTGGCCTCGCGGGCCTTGTCCTGTCGCACCTTGGCCAGGGCCGCGGCGTTTTGCTCGGGATCGTTCTTGATCGGGATTTGGGCCGCCATTCCGCCCATGGCGTGGGCCCCGCGGCGGTGGCAGGTTTGGATCAAGAGCAGGCTGTAGCTGCGCAAAAAGTGCTCGGTCATGCCCACTCGGAAGCGGTCGGGCATGACGGCGCTTGCGTGCGCGCGGTGCTTCTTGATGAAGCTGAAGATGTAATCCCAGCGGCCGCAATTCAGGCCGCTGGAGTGTTCGCGCAGTTCGAAAAGGATTTCTTCCATTTCGAAGGCCGCCGGCAGGGTTTCGATCAGGACCGTGGCCCGAATCGTGCCGCGTTGCACCCCCAGGGCGTCCTGGGCGAACAGGAATACGTCGTTCCACAGCCGAGCCTCTTCACAGGCTTCCATCTTGGGTAGATAGAAGTAGGGACCCGTTCCGCGGCGCAGCAGTTCCTGGGCGTTGTGAAAGAAATACAGGCCGAAATCGAATAGCGAAGCCGAAATGGGGGCGCCGTCGACCAGGACGTGGCGCTCTTCCAGGTGCCAGCCGCGCGGCCGGACGACCAGCGTGGCCGTGCGCTCGTTCAGTTGGTAGTTCTTGCCCTCCGGGCTTTGGAAACTGATTTGCCGGCGCACCGCGTCGAACAGATGCACTTGCCCCAAGAGGCAGTTGTTCCAGGTGGGCGAACTCGAATCCTCGAAGTCGGCCATGAACACATCCGCGCCGGAGTTGAGCGCATTGATCACCATCTTGCGCTCGACGGGTCCGGTGATTTCCACGTGCCGGCGCGTCAAGTCGGGAGCTAGGGGAGCGACGCTCCAAGCACCGGCGCGCACGTGGGCGGTGTCGGGTCGGAAATCCAGTTGTAGGCCGCGATCTAAGGCGCTGGCGCGTTCGCGGCGCTGCTCGAGCAATTGGTGCCGGCGCGGCTCGAAACGCCGGTGCAGTTCGGTCAAGAAATCCAGTGCGGCAGGGGCAGTGATGCCAGCGCCAAGGGCTGGCACCGCGGCGCGCAGCTGCAGCCCGGACGTAGATACAGAGATGGAAGGTTTGACCACTTTCGAGCCCAATAGCGGAGCGCAAGCACGCCGCGCGCTTTGAGAACCATCCCCCGGAATGTGGAATTCGTCAAGTTGGGTCCGGCTTTCTCCCGTGGGCGTGCCAAAGCCCCCTTCTGCCGCAGCGCGCGCCCTGGACTGGCGGGGGGTACACTGGCGGCTAGCTGCGCGGGGGGAAAGAACAGCCGAGAGTGGTTGACTCTGGCCCCAGGAGCGCGCATTTCCATCGAGACCCTCCGCCATGCAAAGCTTTCGCTTCCTCGCTCTGTGCCTCTTGTCCGCGCCGGCCCTGGCCCAATTGCCGTTCACGGAGACGTTCGATGGCGGCAGCAACGTGGGCGGATGGACGCTGGGCGAGGGCTCCACGAATCCTTCCATGGGCGGGAACCCGGGCGCCTATTTCCAGTCGACGATCGTGGACACGTTCGCGCCCCAGCCGCGCACCACGGGTTCGTCGGTGTTCACCGGCGACTGGCGCGCCAAGGGCGTGCGCTCGGTGGGCATCGACCTGCGCACGCTGTTCGTGCAATTTCCGTTCGATCGCGAGTTGTCGCTGATTCTGATCGACACCAAGGGTACGGCCACGGAGGCCGACGACGATTCGGTGTACTTCCTAGGCACGCGGCGTGTGCCGCAGATTGCTGAAGGCTGGCGGAGCTTTGATTTGTACGTCGACAGCCAAAGCCCAGTTCTGCCGCTTGGTTGGCAGGTCCTGAATTCCCAGGGCGGAACGCCCGATCAAACCTGGAACACGGTCATCGCGAACGTCGGACAGGTGCGCTGGTTCTACGGCGACCCGACCTTCTTCTTCATTTTCGATCAATGGCAAGTGGGGCTGGACAACGCGCGCATCGCGAGTGAAGTGCCCACTTCAACGTTCTGCGTCGGCAAGGTGAATTCGCAAGGCTGCACCGCGCAAGTGTCCTTGGCCGGAGTGCCCAGTGTTTCGAGTGCAGCAGCCTTCGTGATCGGGGCGCAAAGCGCGCTCAATCAGAAGAACGGCTTGTTGTTCTATGGCCTAGGTCCGAACAACGCGCCCTTCCAGGGTGGCACCTTGTGCGTGGCTCCCCCGCTGGTCAGGACACCGGTTCAGTCGTCCGGTGGGAACGTGGGGCCCGACGATTGTTCGGGCACGTTCCAAGTGAATTTCAACGCCTGGATCCAGTCGGGAGTGGACGCCAGCTTGGTCGCGGGAGTCGCGGCCTTCGCCCAGTACTGGTACCGCGACCCGATGTCGACTGTGACCGTAGGCCTATCCGACGCCGGACAATTCACGATCCGGCCCTAGGCACGCCAGTGCAGGGCTTGAGGGTGGAGAGTGATCGAGTGGCCTTGAAATACGCGTCGGGGTTCTGGAAAGACGCATGGGTCTCCCTGCCAGGAGCCAGAGTAGGCGTCCTCAAAGGTCCGCTCGAATTCAGGCTTGCAGGGGTTCCTTGAACTCGATTGTGGGAATGGCCGCCAGGGCGCCCGAGAGAAGCAAGAATCCGCGCCCTCGAGTGTGGCGGATCGAAAGCAGATTTGGCTCTGGCCCACCTTAGCCGGGAGGTGAGTGACCTCGCCTTCAATTCCAGGGACGCCATCTTGCGGCCCAGGGGAAAGGGCGTAGCCTTCTAGGTAGGTACCGGCCGCTTCCCTCGCGCGACCCTGCGGGCCGGCGCCCCTTGAGTGTTCCCCTCATCTTCAGGTCGCATGCGTCTAACAAGGAAGGAGCCTAGCCATGCATAGATTCGGCGCGCGCGGTCCACTCGCGGATCGCAATTTGCTCTCTCTCTCTCTCTCTGGTTCTAGCGCTCGCAGCTAGCGCCGCCCCCTCGTTCGCCCTGCAGTCGCCGCCCTTGTTGTTGGCAGCGGAGCAAGAAAATGGCGACGGTGAAACCTGGGACATCGCTGGTCCCGTTGAGACCGCGACCTCGAATTTGGCTAGCGATCGCGTATGGCTCGCCAACGGTCGCAAGCGCATGCCGCTGCGCGCCAGCAACCGCGAGCGCATGGAAGCAGAAGTTCGAGACTTCACTGCTTTTGGCGGACACTTAGACCTGCGCTTCGAGCGGCCCATCGCCGTCGAATACGGTCAAACACGCAAGCGTCTATACACTCTGACAGAAGGCATCGTCGACGGGGCCTCCCAAACGCACCGCTGGTGCTTGTATGCCGAGGACGTGAGCGTTCCATCGAATCCAGTCCAACTCGCTGTGCACCGCTTCTTGGACATCTGCCCCTATCCGCCGGGCCTTGAGTGCGACCATTCCAAGCACTGGCCCTGGTGGGATCCAGTTCAGGACATCAAGCTTTGGGAAGGCACTGGCAACGAACCGGACCTAATTGTAGCCCGGACAAGAAAGCGCCTGGTGACCATTCAGCTCAAGGAACAAAATGGCACCTTTTCGTTTGATGTGCGTGGTTGGGCCTCGGAGTTGTTCAATGAGGGCCGGGGGCCAGAGGCCACCTGGAGTTCGGGCCAGCCGTGGTTCCACGACAGCTCAGGCTTTATCGATTTGTACAAGATTGCGTTCTTGATCGACGTCGCTGTGGAGCTGGACCAGAACGGCCGGATGATGGCCTATGCATTGGTTGAGTCCGGTGCCTATGGAGTCAGCCGCCCGCTTTCGCAAATGGTGATCGCCTGCGATTTGAACAAGGCAGGTGGATACCAGAATCCGACCTTCGACGCAGATCCAGGCCCCTGCATACGATACGTGGTTTTCAACCCGCTGGAAGGCGTCGGCCCTGTCGGCACGGACCTTTCCGCAGCTGATAAGGAAGCGCACTCCGCCTACCACATCGACGCTTACCAAGCGCCGCTTGTATCAGAACCACCAAGCACGGGAACGTTTCTCTACGTAGCCTGCGGCTCGGCCAAGCAAGTCCAGCGTGTCAACGTGACCAACTTGTTTCCGCAGTACGGTTCTACGTCGGACTGCGGGCCCTCAATCATCCTACACCCCAACACGAGTCAAGCTGTAAAGCTGACCGTCAGTCCCAGCCAAAACATACGGCATATCATGGCCGACCCGGACGCGCCCGGGACGCGGTTCGTTGCCTTGGCTCAGGATGGCACGCACATTTGGGAAAATGGAATCGTCGTAGCCTCGAGCACGAACGAACCCAACAGCTTAGGCCCCAATCGCGATTCCTTCATCATGAAGGTGCCCGCCGAGGTACCAGGCACCTTCTCCAAGCACGCGTGGCTGGCGCTTTCCAACCAAGTCGATCACATCGGCAAGGTCTTCAACGTAACGAACGGAGTCATGAATAGCGTGCAGCTCCTGCCAACCCGGGGGCAGTACTACGGGATCAACTCCTCCGATGGTGCCGTGGCGATTGGCAACCACGTGTACCTGCCAAACTTCTCTGGGGTGGCGCGCTACGAGCTCGTCGGAGGCAAGTTCCAGTACGCGGAAGAGTCCTACAAGCCGTGCGAGGTGCCGCCAGACGGCGGATTTGTTGGACTCACCGAGCACATCGACCGCGGGTTGCAGTTGCCCAGGCCGGGAATCCTTTCTCCAGAGGATCAGATTTATACGGTTCCCGCAGTCGGTGCCGAGTACATGTTTCCCGTGCACCCAGGCACGCGAAATCCACTTGACGCCGTGTGGATACCTCCCAACAACAACATAGTAAAAGCCGCACTGGAATTCCAGCTCGGTGTAGGGAATGCGTGGCCGTACAATTGCCAAGAATCGAATTCCTGCAACCCGGACGTATACGGCAACGACAACGTCTACGTCGACATCAGCGAGTACGCACCCGGGTTCACGAACCGGTACCTTATCAACGATATGACCAAGAACGGTGCTACTGGACAGTCAAACCACCAAATCGTGCTAAACGTGTTCTGGTGGGACAAGGATGAGCCACCGTTTGGCAAGTGGTTTCACATGGCCTCAGTTGCCAGCCCGCCGATCGATAATGCGGGTAGTTTGCCCGTGGGTGGGCAATCGATCACGATTGCCAAGCACCCGTCAACTGGCATGTTGGCCGCGTTCGTGGGTCATAGCCAAGGCGTCATGGTCTTTGAAATGGAGGGGCTAAAGGCCAGTACCGGGTCCGGGATTGGAGCGCTCGTTTACAAGCAGAATATCGCGACTACTTCGGGAGTCTCGGGCCTAGCCGTTGTGGAGGATCATGTTTTTTTTGTCGAGAACGGTGTCAACGTGGACAACGCCAAAATGAAGGGCTACACCTGGGATCCACTCCTTTCGCCACCGCTCGACATTGATCCGCCAGACGTTTGGACGATGGCGCTCAAAGATGCGCTTCCGGCCGACACCGCGCCGCGCAATCCAGGCCAGGCTCGTCGCGCAAGGGTGCGCAACCTGCCTGGCTCAACCGGCGGTTATCCCAATCGTCACATCTACTTTGCCCAAGACCCTTACCTGATCCAGTGGAAGTGGCCAGGAGATGACAATGGGACGCCAAAGCCCAACGAACTCGACCTGACCGGCTACTGGCGCAGTGACTACGACTCCTTCATGCAAGACTGCCGCATTCACGACTTCCCTGGACTGTCGATGCCACAAGGGATGACCTACGTCCTAGTCGCGCGGGAGACCGAATCCTTCGCGATCGTTGGCCCCATTGAGTGACATGAAACCCAGCCAGACTCATATGAACACGATCAAAACATTTCTTGGACTCGGCATTCAGTCTTGTTGGACGACTTTCACGACAGGGTTGCTTGCGACCTTGAGCGCTGGTGCGTCGTCGCTGCAAGGACAGCCAGTTACCGTGCACGTGAATAACTTCCCCGAAGATTGGGTTAGTGAGAACGGTAGCGCAACGATGAATTCCGACAGCGTATCCAGCGATGGCCGCCTGGTCCTCATGAAGAGCCTCTCCCATCCACAAGGTTACCCTGCGCTTAAAGAGCAGGTTTATGTGCGGGACATGCAGACCGGTCTATTCGAGACGATTTCGGTCAACGATCTTGGGGAGCCAGCTGATCAAGGTGCCTCAGCGTTTTCGATGAGTTCTAGCGGGCGGTACGTAACATTTCGTTCGAGCGCAAACAATCTTGGTATTTCGCTACCACCTCCTTTCTTTTTTGACCAATTGTTCGTCCGCGATCGAGTAACCAAGACTACTCGTTGCATTACACTCAACGCGGCGGGCGAACCTGGCAACAACAGCGCAGGTCTCAATCGGTTCTCCCCAGACGAGAAGTATCTCGTGTTCAATTCCGAGGCGTCGAACCTGGTTCCTGGGGATACCAACGGCACAGGGGACGTTTTCGTCTACGAGATCGCGACCCATACGTTCGAGCGAGTGAGCCTAGCCCCTGGCGGCGTTGAGGCGAACGGGGGCTCGGGCATGGGCGGAATCACCGAGGGCGGTCGCTATGTAGCGTTCAACAGCATGGCATCGAATCTTGTGTCAGGCGTCGGGGGAGACGGCTATCCCCAGGCTTTTGTTTTGGATAGGCAGACTGGTGCCATCGAGGTCGTGAGCAAGAACAGCCAAGGAGAGGTAGCGAACACGGGTATTTCGGGGATCATGCATATATCTGGTGATGGCCGGATGGTTGCTTTCCCATCGTGGGCGACCAACCTGTATCCAGGCACCAACTACCACGACAATGTCTATACCGTTGATCGTGTCACTGGCGTCCTGCGCTGCATGAGCCTCAGCCCGGAAGGCTTGCCTGGCGACAGCGCCTCCTTTGGCCCGGTGCTCAGCACCGACGGCCGCTACATGAGCTTCATCAGTGTGGCCGACAACTTGATCCCCGGCTTCACCCCGCCGTCGTACAACATCTACCGGGGCGAGATCTTCACTGGCAAGATCGAGTGCGTCTCGGTCAGCGTGACTGGTGGCTACCAGAATCACCAGAGCCTCAACTCATGCATCAACGCCGACGGTCGGTTCGTCGTCTTCTGGTCGTACGCCAACAATCTCGACCCAACCCGCGGAGAGCTCTTCGGCCCAGAGGTCTACATCCGCGACATGGCGCTTGCGAGCGTTCCCAAGGTCTACTGCCTTTCGACCGAGGGCACGGCAGGTTGCCTGCCCAGCATGTCCTACAGTGGCACGCCCAGCGCCTCCTCGCCCAGTGGCTTCACGCTCGCCACCAGTCACGCTGACCGAGACGCACTCGATCTTGCCAGTGAAGATCTCGCCCCGGT
>JAKFYL010000331.1 GCA_021730845.1 Planctomycetota bacterium
GGACGAGGAAGGCGTGCTCTTGGACGATGGCTCGAAGCAGCCGGACTTGTGGGGCATCAACCTCTACCCCTTCGAGATCGGCGCCGATTGGATCGAGTTCGATTGCTTGATCAACATTCGGCCCTCCCAAGGAAACCGCTCGCGCGGAGTCGAGGACGAATCCTTGCGCCGCGAGATCCAGCGCATCGTCGGCAAGCTCGTACAAGCGGAACCGGTGCCATGAGCCTGCATCCGGAGCTAGCTGGCGGCCGATGGTGGACACTCAGCCTCTTCGAGCAGCTTGCCAACGTCGGCAGCGAAGTGGACCGTGCCATCCGGGCATCGCAGGAGGGGCGCGGAGACCGCTCATCGAAGGCGATCGATCGGGCCCTGGACTTGTTCAACCTCACAGCGCAAGATGATCGCTGGCGCGGGCATCGCCGCCGCGAAATTCTGCGCGCCCGCGAGGAATTCGTGCGTTTGTTCTTCGAGGATTCTCCCGACCCGGGAGCAGCCGACGCCATGCGGCGCTACTTCTTCGCCTTCGCCAAGCGGCGCTAAACGTAAGTCGTTCAGGGCTGCACGAAAGGGCTCGTCGAGGATTGCCGTAGGCCTCGCTCCTGCCGCGAGGGTTGGCATCTGGTCGCCCGTGGCCGCGGCGCCATGTCCATGTCCATGTCCCCGTAACCGTCACCGTGAATATCGCACCGACATTGTCGTAGACCCCTCCCCAGCCGGGAATGGAATGCCCTGGCAGAAGCGCACCGAAATGAACCAGCGAGTTCGGCAGTTCGTTGTCTTGGTGTGGTCATGCGTGGTGAACGCGTGCCACACCGGGATCTGGACAGGCGCAATCTAACGGAGCAAACGGCGCGGAATTGCACGCGGCCAATCTAGCACCCGAACGGTCCGTTGCTGGGACCAGCTAACAGCGTCGAGGCCGAGGTAGGCCCAGTGGATCTCAGTATCCAGTTGTGCGTCGTTCACGAACCTCTAGATTTAGGTTACTACCGCGGAAACGAAGGGTACTGCGTTTGCATTCGAAGACAATCCACCCCACTTCGAATCCGTTTCGCCAGATTCCGAGGACCTATGTACGCATTTCTATCCCGGCTCGCACTTGTAGGTTTGCTCCCTCCATTTGGGTCGGTTTGGCCTGGCAGCCCGGCGCCAGCTCAAAGTCACAACCGTGCCCAACCAGGATCTACATTCGTAGAAGCAGCGAGCGACTTCACGACTGCGCCGCTCGTTTTCGAAGGCCGCGTGCTTTACTCCGAAGGAACGCCTGCGGCAGGCGCAATCGTCGAAACCAGTGCCGGTGGACGGTCCCACACGGATCGCTCTGGTTGGTATCGCCTACTGGTCAACGCGCCCAAGGGTGCGGAGCGAGTCGAAGTGTTTGCTAGCGCTGGAGATGGGGGGGAGGGCGTAGCTAGCAGTACGGTTTCCATCACTGGGAGCATCACTTTGGTGGAGGTACTTCATTTCTCAGCACCCACGAATCTCGCGGCTCAATGCCAAGCAAGTTGGCAGCCAGCCCTCGGCGGGGCCCCTGGCACAAATGGCACTGTCTTGGCGATGACCGTTTTTGACGACGGCAGCGGTCGGGCCCTGTATGCAGGCGGCGAGTTCACGGTCGCTGGCGGTGTAGCTGCGAAGTACCTCGCGAAGTGGGACGGAGTGAATTGGTCTGCCTTGGGGGATAGTCCAGACAACCGAGTGGAATGCCTGGCAGTCTTCGATGACGGCACAGGACCAGCGCTCTACGCGGGCGGCGATTTTGTAAACGCAGGCGGCGTATCCGCGAACCGCGTTGCGAAATGGGACGGTACTAGCTGGTCGCCGCTGGGGGGCGGAGTGGACAAACGAGTGGAGTCCATGACGGTGTTCGATGATGGAGGTGGTCCCGCGCTCTACGTCGGGGGGGAATTCTCGACTGCCGGTGGTCTTGCAGCGAATCGCGTTGCGAAGTGGGACGGTACGGGCTGGACGCCGCTAGGAAGTGGATTGGACGACAAGGTGTTCGCGCTTACTGTTTTCGATGAGGGCGGCAGTGCGGCTCTCTACGCGGGCGGAAAGTTTGGGATTGCCGGCGGTGTGAATGCGAGCAGGATTGCGAAGTGGAATGGTTCGGAGTGGGCGCCCGTGGGGGGCGGCGTGAACAACACCGTGTACGCACTTGTGTCCTTCGATGACGGAACGGGAGCTGATCTTGTCGTTGGCGGCGCGTTCACGGTTGCAAGTGGTGTTGCGGCTTCGCGCATCGCCAAGTGGGACGGCACAAGCTGGGCCGCACTTGGATTCGGAATGGACCATTCCGTGAGTTGTTTGACGGTCCTGAATGACGGCAGCGGTTCGAAGTTGTACGCAGGCGGGGGATTTGGGGGCGCTGGCACAATCTTCGTCGGTCGCGTCGCTGCTTGGAATGGTCGAAACTGGTTGGCACTCAATCTTGGGGTGAGTTGGTGGGTGGAATCCGTGGCGAGTTTTGACGATGGCAGCGGGCTAGCGCTTTACGCTGGCGGACTCTTTGAGCAAGCCCACCCCGTGGTTGCACACCACATAGCAAAGTGGGACGGTTCTGATTGGTCGCCACTGGGCTCAGGGCTAGATGACTCAGTGCTGGCCACGAGCAAGTTCAATGACGGCAGCGGTCAAGCGCTCTACGCTGGCGGTGCGTTTCGCTTCGCAGGCGCAACACCTGTCAATCACATTGCAAAGTGGAACGGCACAGCTTGGACACCTCTAGACAGGGGCACCGACAGCTGGGTGTCGGCCCTGCGAGTGTTCGATGACGGCAGCGGTCCCGCTCTTCACGTTGGCGGTTACTTTAGCAAGGCGGGAAGCGTGGGCGCCCGCGGCGTGGCGAAATGGGACGGGACGAGCTGGTCGCCGCTTGGCAGCGGCATTCAGGGTGATAGTGTGCATTGTCTCGAAGTGTTCGATGACGGCAGCGGTGCGGCGCTTTATGCGGGTGGCCACTTCCTCAAGGCTGGCGGGTTCTCGGCGTCCATGGTTGCCAGGTGGGATGGGGTGAACTGGTCGGCCCTTGGTCGCGGATTGAACAACACAGTGCATAGTTTGGCCGTTTTCGATGACGGCCTTGGTCCCGCGCTGTACGCAGCCGGACAATTTTCCAAGGCGGGCGACACCACAACGTTCGGAATCGCGAAGTGGGACGGTAAGCGCTGGAGCGCCTTGGGACGGGGGCTCTTTGGCGCGGGGTTGGCCATGGCCGTTTTTGATGACGGAATCGGGCCAGCTTTGTTCGTAGGAGGATCTTTTGCGATGGCAGGCGGTGTGCCAGCACAGAAGGTCGCCAAGTGGAATGGCACCACTTGGTCGGCATTGGCCAGCGGCCTGAACGAAGACGTATATGCCCTCGCGAGTTACGAAGACGCGAGCGGAAGCGCGCTCTACGCAGGCGGCAAGTTTACGATCGCTGGTGGATTAGTGGCAAAGTACATTGCAAAGTGGGACGGCACGAGTTGGTCACCGCTTGAAACCGGGGTCAGTGCAGAGGTGTACACGTTGGACGTCATGCACGTGGACAATGGCAGGGCACTCTATGCGGGAGGAAGTTTCCTGGCGAGCCCTGCCGGGGACAGCCACGTGGCCAAGTGGGGCTGCCCGTAGTCAATGCTTCGTATCGAGATCAAATACAGAACGGGTGTTGGCGCGACCTTCGGGAGAATAGGTCTGGTTTGAATTTGCGCGCAATCGAAAGAATCCTCGACTGCCGTCAAATGCGCTAGCATGCGAATGATGCCCTGCGCGATTTCATCGAAGATGTCCTTGCCGACTTCGGCCACACTTCGGACCATTAGGACGAGGACGGTTGCGGCCCAACAGCAGCATGCAGCGGACGGCCTTGACGGGCCGCCACCCGAGCTGGATCGAAAGCGCGCGCTCCCATACCACTGACCGATGCAAGACTACGTTTCCAGGCTCCGACTCCTCGTCGAGAAGAATGAGCCGCGCCTCCTCGCGCTTTCGGATGCGGCGACTGGCGCGCGCCCTGGTCCTGGGAAGTGGTCGCCTCGTGAAGTCCTTGGGCACTTGATCGACTCGGCGTCGAACAATCACCAGCGCTTCGTGAGGGCCCAGTCGCAGGACCACTTGGTGTTCGCCGGATACGATCAGGAAGCCTGGGTGGAACTGCAGAACTACGCCAACGCGCCGTGGAAAGAGCTCGTCGCCCTCTGGCGTGGCTTCAATCTCCATCTGGCCCGAGTCATGGAGGCGACGCCTGAAAGGGTTCGCCTGCGGCCGCGAGCTGAGCACAACCTCGATCAAATCGCCTGGGGCACCGTCGCTGCTGGGGAGCCTGCGACCCTCGACTTCTTCATGGCGGACTACGTGGGGCATTTCGAACACCATCTGCGCCAGATTCTCGGCGAAGTGGTGGAGGAGGGCCGGTCGGAGTCACGGTGCAAGGTGCAGGCAAGCCACCCGCGCGGTCCAATGAATCAATCTCTTGGTCTTGTTTCGCTCGTTGTGCGCGACTACGACGAAGCTCTTGCGTTCTTCGTCGGAACGCTCGGCTTTCGCCTCGTCGAGGACAGCTTTGTTCCAGAGCAGTCCAAGCGTTGGGTAGTTGTCTCCCCGCCGGGCGCGAGGGAATCACAACTGCTTCTCGCGCGAGCATCGACCAAAGAGCAGGAGTCTCACATAGGCGCCCAAACGGGCGGTCGTGTGTTCCTGTTTCTCTATACGGATGACTTCTGGCGAGACTACGAGTCCTACAAGGCAAGAGGTGTCGTGTTCGTTCGGGACCCGAAAAAGGAGCCGTATGGTACGGTGGCGGTATTCCAGGACCTATACGGCAACATGTGGGATCTTCTGCAGCCCACTGAGTCGCATCTGAGGCTCCGCAGGGACGGTTCCTAACTGCTTCTTTCAGCCGACGCGGCTTCGCAGTGCGATTTCATTCAAACGCCAAACCACACTCAAGTAGAGATACCTCCATGAAGATCCTCTTGGCGCTCGGTGCTGCCTGTCTTGCCAGTTGCGTTGCCGTCGAAAAAAAAGGGTCGATAGCGCTCGTTTGTTTGGACATTGACGGTTCGCCGATCGTCGGGCCCGGGGGACCTCGCATCTACGTGGATGGGGTGTATCGCGGCAATCCCGTAGGCTCGCACTTCCACATTTGGCTCTCCGCCGGTGATCATGAGATCGAGTTGATGCTCCTGGGGGGAAGCGACAACTGGAAAGAGACCGTTACGGTTTCTGACTGGCCTAAGGCCCAGGCTGTAAAAATTCGATACGACGTCAGCTTTGGTGACGACGAACACGTCGCAGCAGCGGACGAAGCCGAGTCGCGCCGCTGATCGGCAATGCGTGGGCGTAGCGGAATGGCAAGCGCGAGGCTAGCGGTAGGCGAGCGCGGGCTTGTCTTCCAGCGCCGCGCGTTCGACTTGTTGCAGGATGCGGCGCAAGCGAGTGGCTAGGACGCGCACGTTGGGTTCGAGCACCATGGCGTCGTGGTCGCCGGGGACTTCGTGCACTTCGACGAACTGTGCGTACGGTGACCAGCCGTTGTCCGGGCGCACTATGACGCGATCGGAATTGGCGATGCGGCCGTCCGCCAGTGGGTGGGCCTGGTCAAGTTTGGGGCGGAACAGGGTGATCTTGCCCAGGTACGGCTTGACCTCGTAGCGTTCGAGGGCGCGGCGGAAGGCGGCTTCGATTTCGGAGTTGTGGAACTCGGTCGGCTTGAGTTCGGTGGGGGTGGCGAGGAAGCGTTCGCGCAGGCGCTTCAATTCCCAGTGGAAACGGCTGCGGGCCCAGTTGACCAAGTAGTTGTGCTTTTGGCGTTGGAGGCGCTGCCAGTGAATCATGGCCTTGTCGCGCGCGGTCAAGGGCTCCGACTGCGGCAAGGGCGTGTCGAGCAGGAGCAGCATAGCTACTTCCTCGCCCTGGGCGCGCAGTTGCTGTGCCATTTCGAAGGCCGTGATGCCGCCGCCAGAAAATCCGCCCAGGCAATAGGGCCCGCGGGGTTGGACGGTGCGCAATTCCGCCAAGTAGTCGCGCGCCATGTCTTCGAACGTTTCGTGGGGCCTGTGCTCGCCGTACAGACCGCGGGCTTGCAAGCCGTAGATTGCGCGCTCGGTGCCGACTAGCTGGGCGAGGTGGCGCAAGTTCAGCACGTTGCCGAACATGCCCGCGACCAAGAAGAACGGTGTGCGGGCCGCGACGCCTGTGCCGGTGGTCGAGCGCCCCGTGCTCATGGGAACCAGGTGCATGTAGCGCGGTTTGGTGCTGGCCACGGCCTCGACCACTTGGGTTTGCGTGGATCCGGTTTGCGCGCGAATGAGCTTGGCGCAGGCCTCGATCGTCGGCGCCTCGAACAGAACCGACATGGGCAAGTCGATCTGGTAGGCGCGTTTGATGCGTGCGAATAGGCGCACGGCGATGAGCGAGTGTCCGCCCAGGTCGAAAAAGCCGTCGGTGACGCCAACTTCGGCGACCCCTAGGAGTTCCTGCCAGAAACCGCACAGAGTTTTTTCGATGTCGTCGCGCGGAGCGACTAGGGCGCCGGCGGCTTGGGGGCGTTCCAATTGAAGTCCCGCATCCTGCTTTCCGGTGTGAGGACGCGAGGCTTCCTCGATCAGTCCGTCGAGGGGCAAGGATGTCGCGTACAGGTGGCTTGGAGCGCCGCGACGCACTAGGCGCTCAAAGATGTGGGCGCCCTCCGCGGGCAGAATGCCTTGGCGCAAGTTGTGCTGGAACTGAAGCTCGGCCGGCGACAAGGGGCCGTGATTACCCGCTTCGAATTCGAGTTCGGTTGCGGCGGGCACGTGGGCCAGGGCGAAATCGACCGAGCGCTGCAGGCGCCGGATGGAAAAGTTCTCGATCTCGACCAGCACTTTGCCGCTGTGGTCGAGGAGTGTCACGTCGAAGCTGGCGATGTCGCCGTCGCCGCGCGGCGTGCCGCGTACGCGCACCCAACTGTAGATGGCGGGGGCCAGGGCGGCATGCACGCGAATGGAGGCGTAGGAAACCGGAACCCACAAGCCGCGTTGGGGCTTGTAATCTTCGATCAGTTCCATGGCGTACCCGGTGGCCAGATCGAGCAGAGCCGGATGCAGGGCAAAGGTCTGGATTTCGCCGGCGAAAGGCCGGGGAAGCTCGAGTTCCGCCAGGGCTTCGCCGCGTCCAAACGCCATGCTGCGCAGCACGCGCCAGCGCGGCCCGAAGCGCAAGTGTTGTTCTTGTCCCGTGGCAATGCCGCGCACGTCTTCGCGGCGCCGTTCGCCGCAGCGCTGGCGGATCGCGGCGAGGTCCAAGGGGGCGGGCGCGGGTCCTGGCGCCAATCGAACGGCTGCCTGGGCGTGGGTTTGCCAACCGCTGCGGCCATCGCTTGTGGTCTGTTTGCTTTGCACGTCCAGGGCCCAACCTTCGACGTTGCGCACGAGTCGCACGCGGGCTTCGCGGCTTGCTTGGTCCGTTACGTGCAGTGCCTGGAAGAAATACAGGTCCCGCAATTCGAAGGCGCTGCTTGCCAGCTCGCCGGCTAGGGCTAGAGCTGCGCGGGCGATCTCGATGTAGCCCGTTCCGGGCAAGACGGCGTGACCGCCTAGTGTGCGGTGCTCGTCCAGCATCCAGAGTTTGGAAGTCGACCAATCGCCGCGCAGGTCAACTGTCGCGTCATTTTGGTGCATGCGGCGCGCGAACAAGGCGTGCGAAAGCTCTTCCACGCGCGCAGGCTGCTCCTTGGCGCGGGCGAACTGCGAGCCCAACTCGCTGGCCATGCCCACTTCATTCCAAATGCCCCAGGCGAGCGACAGCACCTGCGTTCCCGAGTGCTGCGCGCGGCACTTGGCGAAGGCGTCGAGGAATGCGTTGGCGGCGACGTAGTCCGCTTGTCCCGCGGGCGCCGAAGCCACGCTGGTCGAGGAAAAGAGCACCAAGAAGTCGAGTTTCTCGAGCTCCAGGAGTCCGTCGAGCACCAGCGTGCCTTGGATCTTGGGCGCGAAGACGTCTTCGGTGTCGGACTGGGTCTTGGCCTGCATGGGGCCGTCCCCCAGCAGTCCCGCGGCGTGGATCACGCCGTTCAGCGGTCCAAAGCGCTTGTGCGCGTCCTCGAGAACCTCCTCCATGGCGACTACGTCGGTCACGTCGGCGCTGGCCACATGCACACTGGCTCCCAAGGCCTCCAATTCCAAGAGCTTGGCTATGCGGGCGGCAGTTTGTCCGCCCGCGCCTTTGCGCTTTTGCCACATAGGCCACTGCGTGCGATCGGGCAGCGTGGCGCGGCTGACGAGAATCAGTTTGGCTCGCGCGCTGCGCGCCAGGTGTTCCGCTATCGTCAAGCCGATGCCGCCCAGGCCGCCTGTGATCAAGTACACGCCGCCCTCACGAACCAAATTCGACGCGTTGGGATCGAGCCCCGTCGCGCGCTCGTACGCGAGCACGAAGCGTTTGGCTTCGCGCAAAGCGACGCTCTCGCAAGCAGGCGGCGCGAGTAGCTCGCGCTCGATCTGTTCGACCAAAGTCTCCAAGTCGTGATTTGCAGCCGAGCGTTTCTTGGCCTTGCTTTCTCCGCGCCGCGGCAAAGTCAAATCGATGCTGCGGGCGCTGGTTCCGGGCAGTTCGCGCGGCAACACGCGCAGGGGGCCAAGGAGCGTAGCCTTGTCCGGATAGGGCAAAGGTTCGCTTCCGACCTGCTGCATTCCGTTGGAGAGCACGTCCAGGTGCAGGCTCGACGAGAAGCTTTCTTCTCCCAGGGCTTGGGACAGGAAGAACAGGCTGTAGAAACCGCGTTCTTGGTTGCGGTGGAAGAAGCTGGATCCGGGGCGGAAGCTCTCGTCGCCAGTCAGCATCCAGCCGTGCAGGATGCGCGTGGGGATCGTGGCCGAAGCGACCAGGTCCCGCACCAGCGAAATGTAGCCATCACGCCCGTGTTCGGGTGAAAGCCAATAGCTGCTCGCACTCTCGCGCCGGTAGGAATCGCTCTCTCGCACGCGAATGACATTGTGCCCGCCGCGCTCCAAGCGTTTGGCAACGCTTTCGCACAGGCCCGCATCGTCGAGGAACACCAGCCAAGTGCGTTTCTCGACCGATCCCTGGGAGCCGGCCACGGCTTGCGCGCGCCAACTCTCGCGCCAGAGCCATTGCTCCTGCTCTTCCACTCGCTGCAGTCGCGCCGGGCGTGTCGCCGCGCTGGTGCGACCAGGCTCGATCCAGTGGCGCTGGCGCTGGAAGGCGTAGGTCGCCAGCGACAGGCGTTTGCGCGTTTCGCCTTTCCACCAGGGCGCCAGATCGACTTCCAGGCCGGCGGCCCACAAACGCGCCAGCACGCCGGCAAAAAATGTTTCGTCGGGAATAGCCTCGTCGGGATGGCGCAGGCTCGACAACACGGTGCGCCCTGGGCCCAAGGCCGGATGGGTCTTGGCCAGCGACGACAGCGTTCGCCCGGGACCAACTTCGAGCAGGATGCGTTCCTTGTCCGCGGCTAGCGCGGCCACTCCGTCTCCAAAGCGCACGCTGCTGCGCAAATGACGCACCCAGTACTCGGGATCGACCGCATCGCTGGCTTCGATCCAAGTGCCGGTCACGTTGGAAAGGAACGGAATCTTCGGCGGCGCCAGGCGCAGGCCTTCCAGATACTTGCGGAAAGGGCCCAAGATCGGCTCCAGCATGCGTGAGTGCGCCGCAATCGAAATCGCAATGCGCTTGGCTTCGATGCCACGCTCGGCCAAACGCCGTTCCAGTGCCTCCAAGTTCGCGATCGGTCCGGAAGCTACGCACAGCGCAGGCGAGTTGCGCACGGCCAAATCCAGCTCGCCTTCGAGCAGCGGCTCGAGTTCTTCGGCGGGCAAAGGCACGCTCGACATGCCGCCCGGCTCGACCGTTTCGAACAGTCGCCCGCGCAGTGCGACCAGTCCCAAGGCGTCGCCGTAGCCAAATGTCCCGGCCAAACAAGCGGCCGTGTTTTCGCCCATGCTGTGGCCGAGGAGCGCACTGGGCTCGACACCGCGCGACATCCACAGCCGCGCCATGGCGTACTCGACGATGAAGATCGCCGGAAGTTGCAGCGAGGGTCGCTCGAGTTCCTTGGCCACGCGCGGCAGATCGCCCGCCGCGGCGAACAAGTACGGCCTGAGGTCCAGGCCGCTCTTGTTGCGCAGCAGCTCCAGGCCCTCGTCGACTGCTTGCCGATACACGGGCTCGGATTCGTACAGCCCGCGGCCCATGGTGGGGTGCTGCGCGCCGCCGCCAGGCAGCAGGAAGGCAACGCTTGCTTTGCCTCGCGTGGCGCTGTGGGTAAATACGCGCTGGGGATCCGGCGATTCGAGCAGCTGGATCGCTTCCTCGCGCGTTTGAGCGGCCAGCACCCGGCGCTGCTCGAAGGCGTGCCGGCCGTGGTGCAGGGTCCAAGCGACGTCGGCCAGGCCCAGTTCGGGCTCCGCGCGCAGTTGCTTGGCCAGTTTGACGCCGTACTCGTCCAGCGCTGCGCGATTGCGCGCCGAAAAAGTCAAGATTTGGCAAGCACGGCCCGCGGCGCTGCCGGCTGCTTGCGATGGCGCCTGTTCCAGGATTGCGTGCGCGTTGGTTCCTCCCACGCCGAGTGAATTGACGCCGGCAAGGCGTGCGCCTTGCGGCGCGTGCCAATCAGCGAGTTTGGCGTTCACGAAAAACGGGCTGGACTCGAAATCGATCTCCGGATTGGGCCGTTCGAAGTTCAGCGAGGGCGGAATTTTGGCATGCATCAGCGCCAGCGAGGCCTTGATCAAGCTCGCGGCGCCGGCCGCCGTGTCCAAGTGACCGATGTTCGTTTTCACCGAAGCCAGCGCGCAAAAGCGCTTCTTCTTGGTGGTTTCCTGAAACGCTTTGGTCAAGGCTGCGACTTCGATCGGGTCGCCCATGGCTGTGCCAGTTCCATGGCATTCGACGTATCCGATCGCGTCGGCGGTCGTGCCGGCCATGGCGATGGCTTCCGCAACAGCCGCGGCTTGGCCCGAGACGCTGGGAGCCAGGTAGCCGACTTTGGAAGAGCCGTCGTTGTTGACGGCGGTCGCGCGCACGACGGCATAGATGTGATCGCCATCGGCGAGTGCGTCGGCCAGGCGCCGCAACACGACGACAGCCGCGCCGCTGCCGAAAACCGTGCCTTTGGCGCGGTGATCGAAGGCGCGGCAATGTCCGTCGGGCGAGAGGATCTCCCCTTCTTGGAACAGGTAGCCGCGCGCGTGCGGCAACTCGATGGTCACGCCGCCGGCCAGGGCCAGATCGCACTCGCCCGCGAGCAGGCTTTGGCTAGCGGCGTGCACAGCGACCAGCGAAGTCGAGCAGGCCGTCTGGATGTTGACGCTCGGTCCCTTGAGATCGAGGCAGTAGGAAACGCGCGTGGAAAGGAAGTCCTTGTCGTTGCCCGTGTGGCGCAGCAGGAACAGACCCACCGAGTCGACGAGTTCCTGGTTGCTCAGGATGTTGAAGGCGAAGTAGGCGCCCATGCCGCAGCCCGCGAACACACCAATGGCGCCGTCGAACTTTTGCGGAGGATGGGCCGCGTCTTCGAGCGCCTCCCAGCACACTTCCAAGAAGTGGCGGTGCTGGGGATCCATGATCGCCGCTTCCTTGGGGCCGAGGCCGAAGAACTCGGCATCGAAGCGTTCCATGCCCTCGAGCACCACGCCCGCGGGCACATAGTGCGGATCGGCCAAGTGATGCTCGGGAACACCGGCCTTGCGCAACGCTTCTAGGTCGAAGCGCCGGATCGACTCGACACCCGCGCTCAAATTGGCCCAGTATTCGCGCCAATTTGCGGCATCCGGCAAATGGCAGGCGATCCCGACGATGGCGATGTCGGTCTCGCGGACGTCTTGCGAGGCGCTGGATGAATCGGCGGCCATGGTGCTTCTTGAACGGGCGCGCTATCTTACGAGAGCGTGGTCTTCTTGCGGCGCCCCAGCAGCGCGTCGCGGCGCTTGGCTGCGCGATCCGTTCCGCGCTGGGCCGACTCATCCACGCCGCCCGAATCCAGGAACGCGGCCAAGGCGCGGATGGTCGGGAAGCGATACAGGTCCGTCAGCGACAGCGGATGCTCCAGGCGCTCGCGCAATTTGCGGTGCACGCGCACGACGAGCAACGAGTGACCGCCGAGATCGAAGAAATTGTCGTCCACGCCCACTTGCGCCAGGCCCAACGTCTCCTTCCAAACCGTCGCGATCTCGGTCTCGATCGAGTTTTGGGGCGCCACGAATGCGACGCTGCGAGCGGCGCTGGGGGCGTCTGGCGCAGGCAGGGCCTTGCGGTCGATCTTGCCGTTGGGAGTCAATGGCATGCGCTCGAGCACCACGAAATGGGCTGGCACCATGTACTCGGGTAGGCGCGCGGCCAGGGCTGTGCGCCAGGCTGCGGGATCGGGCTGGTCCGCCGTCGCGTAGGCGGCCAGCCGCACTTCGTCTTGGCTGTCGCGCAGCGCGACGACCACGCACTCGCGCACACCCGGCAGTCCGGCGAGCGCCGCCTCGATCTCTTCCAGCTCGATGCGGTAGCCGCGGATCTTGACCTGGAAATCGCTGCGTCCGAGGAATTCGAGCGCGCCGTCGCTGCGCCAACGGGCTAGGTCGCCGGTCTTGTACATGCGCGCGCCGGGCTCGTTCGAGAAGGGGTCCGGCACGAAACGCTCGGCGGTCAAGTCCGGCCGGTTCCAGTAGCCGCGCACAACGCCCGCGCCACCAATGAAGAGCTCGCCTGGCACCTGCGCGGCGACGGGCCGTCGGTGCGCATCGAGCACGTAGATCTTGGTGTTGGCGATGGGTTTGCCGATCGGAATCGAATCGAAGTGGCCCGCCAAGCGATGGGTCGTGGACCACACCGCTGTTTCCGTGGGGCCGTACATATTGGTCAGCGTCCCGGGCACGAGGGCGGAAAGTTCGCGAGCCAGCGCCAAGCCGAACGCTTCGCCGCCGATCATCACGTGCTGGATCGTCGCCAAGGCTTGCCGAGACTCTTCGTGCAAGCACAGCATGCGCGCCATCGAAGGCGTGCATTGCATGTGGGTGACCTTGTGGCGCTTGACTTGAGCCGCGAAAGATTGATCCACGGCACCTTCCGGCACGCCGCCCGCTACCAGGCGTTGACGGATCGAGCAGTTCGCGTGGCCGCTGCCCAGCCGCTCTTGCGCCAACCGGCGCACTTGATCCAGGGCCGCAAAGGACTCGATGACCTGCGCCGTGGGCACGCCAAAGTCGACCAGGCAGGCGATTTCGTTCACGCCGATCGCGTGCACTCGGTCGATCATCGGCTGCACGGATTGGGGCGTGCCGAACAAACCGCTGGTCTCGTAGTAGCGCTCGAAGCCGAACTCCAAGATCGCGTCCAACTCTTCCGGGGTTACGTCTCCGAGGATCGAGTTGTCGATCTTCACGCCCTCCTTGGGGCGCTTGAAGGCTGGGAAGGCCCAGGCATAGTGCTTGACCAAGTCGACGCTCGTACCCAGGTAATGCTTCATCGGGCCGCGCACGGTCCGGCGCACCGCTTGCTCGTCGGTGCCTACGAACGTGTGCAACATGAGCGTCACGACACCGGTGTCCGGATCGAATCCGGCGCTGGCGCGGGCCTTGCGATAGAGCGCAATCTTGGGCGTCAATTCCTCGATGGACTGCCCCAAAAGGTGCGTGAGGATATTGGCGCCCAGGCGTCCGGCATGTTCGTAGGTTTCTGGATTGCCGGCGGTCGTGATCCAGAAAGTGAGTTCTTTCTGGATCGGCCTGGGCAGCGTGCGCACCTCGACGGGCTCGCCCAAAGCGCCAGGGAATGCCACCTTTTCGCCGCGCCACAGGCGCCGCACGACTTCGATGGACTCGAACATGATCTTCTTCGAGCCGCGGAAGTTCTCCGGATACAGCACGAAGTCCTCCGGCATCCAGCCCGAAGCGAAAGCCACCGCCACGCGCCCGTTCGAGAGGTTGTCGACGATGGACCAGGCTTCCGCCACGCGGATCGGGTGGTGCAGCGGCAAGACGATCGAGCCCGCGCGAACGGACACGTTCTTGGTGATCGCAGCCACCGCGGCGCCCGTCACCGCGGGTTGCGGATACAAGCCGCCGAACGCGTGGAAGTGCCGCTCCGGTGTCCAGACCGCGTTGAAACCGTGGCTGTCGGCGAAGCGCGCTCCTTCGAGCAGGAGTTCGTATTTGTTTTCGCCCTTCTCGGCCGCATCGCCCGAGAAATAGAACATGCCGAACTCGATGCCATGCCTGGCAACAGCGCCGCTTCGGCCGGCTGCGGGCGAGCTCGCTCGCTCGCGGTCGCTGTAGACCACCACGCGAAAACCGCGCGTCAACGTCCAAAGGAGTTCGAGCACCGAGATGTCGAAGGACAGGCTGGTCACCGCCAGCCACGTGCCGGGCGGGTCGTGCGGAATGACACGGTCCATGCCGGTGAAGAAATTGACCACGTTGCGGTGCTCGACCATCACGCCCTTGGGCTTGCCGGTCGAACCCGAGGTGTACAGCACGTAGGCGAGGTCGCTGCTGGAGGCGCGCAAATGCGGCTGTGTGGAATCGCACTGGGCGATGCTGCGCGCTTGGCTGTCAAGTTCCACCACGCGCGGTGCGGGGATGGACCAACTGCGCGCCAAGTCGCTGCTCGTGAGCGCGATCCCGGCCTTGGAATCCTCGAGCATGTAACCCAGGCGTTCGCGCGGGAACGCCGGATCCAGGGGCACGTAAGCGGCGCCCGATTTGTGCACGGCAAGCACGGCAACGACCAATTCGAGTCCGCGCTCTAGGTGCAGTGCCACCAGCTTACCCGGTCCCGCGCCCAATTCGATCAGGTGGTGGGCTAGCCGATTGGCTTGTCTGTCGAGTTCGAGGTAGGTCAGTTGCTGTTCCTCGAATACGAGCGCCGTGGCCTGGGGCGTGCGCTGCACTTGGGCACGGAATTGCTCGGCTAGGGTGGCAGCTTCCGGCCAGGGTGTTTGCGTTTGGTTCCACTCGACCAGCACGCGTTCGCGCTCGGCCGGAG
The DNA here is from genome assembly GCA_021730845.1 of Planctomycetota bacterium. GTDB lineage: Bacteria > Planctomycetota > UBA1135 > UBA1135 > JAKFYL01. Next base: position 14,959 of record JAKFYL010000331.1, read on the forward strand.
AAATCACGTCGATTTCACCGAGCAGGGCCGTGGGATGCTGCTGCGCTTGGGCCAAGAACTGCGCGCACTCGTTGCGCAGTCCAGCGGCCGCGTCGGGCGCAAGGCGCGCGGGATCGAACACCATTTGCAATGCGCCGGCGTCGTCGATTTCGAAAACGAGCGCCGAGTCCGCAAGCCACCGACTTTGACCCAAGTTCTCGACGCAATCGATGGCGACCGGCAACGCGCGTCCTTCGGACAAGGGCGCGCGCGCTCGCAGGGCAGGCTGGCGTGAAACCAGATCGCAGAGGTAGCTGCGGTGCTTGCGGGTCAGCTCGAGTTCGGCCGCCAATTGTTCGCGCGCCTGGGCGAGGGAGAGCTTGGGGTCCATGGCTACGCGCAGGGGAACGCGCGCGCTGACCCAGCGTTTGGCGACGGAAAGCTCGCGGCGCATCTCGCCGTCGGACCAGCCCACGTCGAAACGCAAAGCTCCGCCGCTGGCCGAGGCGCTGCGCGCCAAGAACTGGAGCACGCCTAGGGCCGTGCCGAATGCTCCCTGTTGCGCAAGCTCCTTGGGCACGGAACAGGGCAGCGCTTGCAGGCGCGCCGCCGGCGATTCCGCGCCGGCCACATCCTTCGCGGCGGCCGCCGGGGCCGGCGTTACCGCGGCCAATTCCACGGGTTCGAGCGTTGCCAGGCGCTGGGCCCAATGGCGCTCGCTGGGCGAGAGCAAGGCCTGCACACGCGACAATTCCTCGGCTTCCAAGGCGCCCAGACGCGGCAACTGCGAGCCGACTTCCAGGTGCAAGAACTTGGCTGCGCTTTCCCCAAGCGGCTGGCCCCACACATCGAGCAAGTGTTCCAAGGCCAGCGCGCCGTCGGCGCAGGCCACGAGGATCGCGGACGAGGCGATTTCCAAGACCGTGCCGGGAGCCGCCGCCTGCGCGCCGATAGGAGAAGGTTTCGCGCTAGCGCGCGCGACCAAGGCCACGCGATCCCCCGAAAAGATGGACGGCAGTCCCAGAGGGTTGGGATAGCGGTCGCCGAAATCCAGCGCGCGCACCAGCGCGTCCAACTCCTCCGCGCTCTTGCTCCAGTCCAAGACAGCCGCTTGCGGCGGGCGTTGATGGCGCGAGAAGTAGGTGCGTTTGGATAGATCTTGAGGGAGCGAACGAGCCTCGCCGCTCTCGAGTTTGGTCAATAGCGCCGCAAAACTCTCGATGCCGGCTTCGAAGCAGCGCGTGTTGAGCGTGATCGAGGTCTCCTGCGCGGCGACATCGAAAAGCCGCTGCTCGAGGATCTCGCCTAGGTCCGCTCCGGCCACCATCCAATGCCAAGTGACGCCCCAAGTGCGCTCGCGTTGCATCAAGCCCCAGGCGGGCGCGTTCAGTCCCGCGTAGCGCGGCAGCGGCCCATCGTGGAAGTTGATCGCACCGGCCTTGGGCAGCTTGAGCACCGACTCAGGGATCAGCCTCAGGTAGGTGATCGCAAACAAGTAGTCGAAGTGCTCCGCGCGCAGACGCTCGGTCCACTCGCCCTGGTCCGAGTGGCAGGTAAGCTTGCGCTCGGCCGCCCAGCGCTCGATCGCCGGAGCGGAACTCACGATCGCGCGCAGGTCGTGACCTCGGGCGAGCAAAGTC
>JAKFYL010000324.1 GCA_021730845.1 Planctomycetota bacterium
CGAAAGCGAAGCCCCGCGGGCGGCCCGTCTCGCGGTCGCTCGGAATCGCGACCTCCTTGACGGAACGACCGTTTGCTGCGAATGCGTTGCGAAGAGTGTCTTCGGTTGTCGTGAAATTCAGATTGCCTACGTAGAGCTTGCTTCCCATGGGATCGATATCTAGATGACTGAGGGCGTTTGAAGGGCGAGGAGCATACGCGAACGCATGCCCATCGACCAGCGCCGTGCGAAAGGGCCCCTATTCTGGGGGCAGTTCGTAGATTCCGCGGCCGGCGGCGATCAGTCTACCCTGACTGGCCAGCGCTTCCCAAACTTCCCGCGGATACCGGTCGGGTGGCCGCATACCCAAGATTCCCGATTGGCGCCCGCCGCTCATGGGCCCCCCACCCAGCGAGGATTCGGCGTCAAGGCGGGTCACCTTGAGACTTTTTCGAAAGGCTTTCAACGCGCGCGAGAGCACCTCGCGGTCTTGTTTGGGGCCGGGGACCTTTCCGCCGGCCCAGGATGCAACCATCGCATGCAGCGCCTTGTGATCGCGAGCATCGATGGCGCGCTCGAGCTCCGGCTCCTGCCCGCGGGTGGTCTCCAGGGCCTGCCTGGCCTCGTTCCAGACTCCCTCGTTCGTCGGATCGGCCGCTAGATCAGCGACGACCTTGGCCAGCACCGTACTCAAGAGCTGCCGCGTGGGGTCAAACATTGGACTGTGCTTCCAAGGAAATTGCGCCAACATGGCGCTGGCGCCGACCAGCGCGGGCCCAGAAGATACCACAGCCGGAGCCGCCAGACCTTGCCTGCAACGCAAAGAAGCACGGCCCGCCGCTGGGGGCACAACGAGCCCCTAGCTAGAATGCGTCCATGAACTTGCCGCGCTTGACGGAGCCCCTGGTCAAGGAGCACGGCCACTTGCGACCCGCGACCTGGGAAGAAGCGCTCGAGCGCGCGGCGCACGGCATCCAAGCCAGCGTCAGAGCGCACGGTCCAAGCACGTTCGGCGTGTTCAGTTGCTCCAAGGCCACCAACGAAGTCAATTACGCCGCGCAGAAGTTCGTGCGCGCCGCGGTCGGTAGCAACAACATCGACAGTTGCAACCGCACATGACACGCGCCTAGTGTCGTCGGTCTGGCGACAGTCTTCGGTGCGGGCGGCGGAACGAGTTCGTATCGCGAAGTCGAAGATACGGATGTGATCGTGCTCTGGGGCAGCAATGCCCGCGAAACGCACCCGATCTTCTTCCACCATGTGCTCAAGGCCGTCAAGCGCGGCGCCAAGCTGTACGTGGTCGACCCGCGCCGCACCACGACCGCCGATTGGGCCACCGGTTGGCTGCCTGTCGAAGTGGGCGCGGACATCTCCCTTTCGAACGGCATCGCGCGTTGCATCCTCGAGGAGGGCCTGGAGCACAAAGCCTTCATCGCCCGTGCGACTACTGGTTTCGAGGCCTATCGGGCTTCCCTCGAGCGCTACGACTTGGCGCGCGTGTGCAGGGAAACCTGCGTCGATGAGAGCTTGATCCGGCGCCTGGCGCGCGAATACGCGCGTGCGCCGCGCGCCATGATCTGCTGGACTTTGGGCATCACCGAGCACCACAACGCGGTCGACAACGTGCTCTCGCTGATCAACTTGGGACTACTCACCGGACACGTCGGCCGCTATGGCAGCGGGCTCAATCCGCTGCGCGGACAAAACAATGTGCAGGGCGGGGGCGATTCGGGCGCTCTGCCCCACAAATTGCCGGGCTTTCAGGACGTCGAGAACGATGCTCTGCGGGCGAACTTCGAGCGCGTCTGGAAGTGCAAGATTCCACCGCGCAAGGGTTGGCATCTCACCGAAATGTTCGAAGCCATGGGGCGCAAGGAACTGACCGCCCTGTACGTCGTGGGCGAGAACCCGGCGCAAAGCGAAGCCGATGCGACCCACGCCTTGGAGCGCCTGGCCGGGCTCGAGTGTTTGATCGTGCAAGACATCGTGCTGACCAAGACCGCCGCCATGGCCGACGTCGTCTTTCCCGCAAGCGCGAGCTTCTGTGAAGCCGAAGGCACGGTCACCAACAGCGAGCGCCGCGTGCAGCGCGTGCGCAAGGCCTTGCAACCGCCCGGGCAAGCACGCGACGACATCCAGATCCTGTGCGACTTGAGTCTGAGGTTGGGCTTTGATCTGCGTCTGCCCAGCGCCAAGGCCGCTTGGGACGAAATGCGTTCCCTGAGCCCGATGCACCGCGGCATGAGCTACGAGCGCCTGGACAAAAAGGGCTTGCAGTGGCCCTGCCCGGATGAACAGCACCCGGGAACGCAGTTCCTGCACGCACGCCTGTGGGCTGATCCGATCGAAGGGCCCACGGCGCCCTTCCACGCGGTCGAGCATTCGCCGCCGGTGGACCTTGTCGATCGCGAATTCCCGCTGCGGCTCACGACCGGGCGCAGGTTGGACTCGTTCAACACGGGCGTGCAAAGCAGCGCCTTCGCCAGCCCCATGCGGCGCGGAGAGACGATCGATCTGTGCCCGCACGACGCCCACAGCCTGGGGGTCATGGAAGGCGAGCCCGTGCGCGTGATTTCGCGCCGCGGCCGAGTGGTGGCCCCCGTGCGGCTCGATCCAGGCCTCAAGCCGGGCCTGGTGTTCATGACCTTCCATTTTCCCGACGAAGTCGACGTCAATCTGCTCACCATCGATGCCACGGACCCCCGTTCGGGCACCGCCGAATTCAAGGCAGCTGCAGTGCGCGTGGAAAAGCTGTAGAACGCTCTCCATCAGCGATGGATCTGCGCCCGATTCCGGTAGACCCCAGTGACGAAGAGCGGCGCGCGGTGGATTCCGTGCTCGGTGCCCCGCCTGCGGACCGCGCGCAGCCGGCGCCGGAAACGGCGCGGGTGTTGCGAACTCAGCTCCTGCCTACTTTGCTCGCGCTGCAAAATCGCGTGGGTTGGGTCAGCCCGGGCGGTTTGGGCTACGCTTGCTCGCGTTTGGGACTGCCGCCCGCGGAGGGCTACGCCGTCGCGTCTTTCTATGCGCTCATCTCCCTCGGCGAGCGCGAGCGGAGCTTCGCGCATGTTTGCGACGACATCGCTTGCCAGGTCGCGGGGGCGCCCGCACTGTGCGCGCAACTCGAGCGGGAGCTGGGTCCCGCGTTCCAGCCCAGCCACCGCGCGGAGCCAGGTCAGGCGCGCCCGCCGTCCAAGGCTCACTGGGGCCATTCGCCGTGCCTGGGACTTTGCGAGCAGGCGCCTGCGGCGCTGGTGACTTCGGCGCGCACGGACGGTCCACGCGCCCAAGCTTTTGGGTCCGCATCTTGCGCGTCCATTTGGCGTGCACTCGCGGGCGACGAAATCCAGCCCAGACCGGTTCATCTGGATTCCAGCGGCCCGCGCCGCTTGCTCGCTCGCGCAGGGCGAATCGATCCAACCAGCATCGACGCGTATTTGGCGCAAGGCGGTTTCGCTGCCTTGCGGCGTGCCTTCGAAATCGGCGCCGAAGGTGTGCAGCGCGAGATCACCGCCAGCAAGCTGGTTGGACGCGGCGGTGCAGCCTTCCCCACCGGCCGCAAGTGGGAAGCCGTGGCGCGCGCCGCGGCAGAGCCCCACTTCGTCGTGTGCAACGCCGACGAATCCGAGCCGGGGACGTTCAAGGACCGCGTCCTGCTCGAGGCCGATCCCTTCGCGGTCCTGGAGGCCATGGTCGTGGCCGGCTTTGCCACCAAAGCGGGCCGGGGCTACCTGTACCTGCGCGGCGAGTATCCGCGCGCCGCCGCGCACTTGGAACTCGCCTTGGTCAAGGCGCGCGAACGCGGCTACCTGGGCCGAAACATCCTGGACCGAGGGTTTGATTTCGACATCGAACTGCGCCGCGGCGCGGGCGCCTACATCTGCGGCGAGGAAACGGCCTTGTTCGCTTCGATCGAAGGTTATCGCGGCGAACCGCGCACCAAGCCGCCGTTCCCCGTGGAATCCGGCCTATTTGGCAAGCCCACGGCGGTCAACAACGTGGAAACGCTGGTCGCCGCACTCGACATCGTGCGCGACGGAGCCGCAGCGTACGCAGCGGTGGGAACCGCCGGATCGCCAGGAACCAAGTTGTTTTGCGTGTCCGGAAACATCGCACGGCCGGGCGTGTACGAGGTGCCCTTCGGCACGAAGCTGCGTGCGCTGCTAGGACTCGCCGGCGGCATTCCGGGCGGCCGCAAACTGCAGGCCATTCTCTTGGGGGGTGCGGCGGGCAGTTTCGTGGGCGCCAATCAGCTCGACTTGGAACTGTCTTTCGAAGGCGCGCGCCAGGCCTCCGCGACCTTGGGCTCGGGGGTGGTTTTCGTGCTCGACGACAGCGTGGAACTCGCGCCGCTCTTGCAGCGCATCGCCGCGTTCTTCCGCGACGAATCCTGCGGACAGTGCGTGCCGTGTCGCGTCGGCACGGTACGCCAAGAGGAACTCCTCGGACGCCTGACGCGCGGCATTTCACTCGGGTCGTTCGAGCAAGAAGGCAACCTATTCGCCGAGTTGAGCCAAGCCATGCGCGACGCATCCATCTGCGGACTGGGCCAGACGGCGTCGAGCGCGATCGAGTCGGCGCTCAAGCTCTTCCAACCCTTTTCGCGCAAGACACCATGAGCGCACAGCCTGGCGATATCGAACTCCAAGTCGACGGCCGCACCGTACGCGTAACCTCAGGCGCGACGCTGCTCGACGCTTGCCGCGCGGCGGCTATAGATACACCCACTTTCTGTTGGGCCGAGAACCTCACCCCCGTGAACGTGTGCCGCATTTGCGTGGTCGAACTGGCGGGCGCGCGCACGCTCGTGCCCGCTTGTTCGCGCAAGGCCGAGGCCGGCATGCAAGTGCTGACCGACAGCGCGCGCGTCCGCACCAGCCGCAAGCTCGTGCTCGAGCTGCTGGGCTCCTCGGTGGACATGTCGCTGGCGTCCGATTTTGCCCCGCTGTGCAAGCGCTACGGGGCTCAGCCGGAGCGCTTCGGTCCGCGCGACACGCCTTCGGACCATCGCGATGCTTCCCACGCCGGACACCACGAGTTGGGCAATGCGGACAAGGCCGCTTCGATGGCTCAGTCGGTCAAGATCGACAACGACTTGTTCGTGCGCGACTACTCGCGCTGCATGCTGTGCTACAAGTGCGTCGAAGCGTGCGGCTCCGACGCGCAGCACACGTTTGCCATTGGCGTTGCGGGGCGCGGGTTCGATGCGCGCATTTCCACCGAACTCGACACGCCGTTGTCGGATTCTGCCTGTGTGTTCTGCGGCAACTGCGTGGGCGCCTGCCCGACTGGGGCGCTGATGTTCAAGAGCGAGCACGACCTGCGCGCAGCCGGCGAGTGGGATGAGTCGAAGCAAAGTGTGACCGATACGATTTGCCCCTATTGCGGTGTGGGCTGCACGCTCACCCTGCGCGTGCAGGCCAACCGCATCGTGCGCGTGACTTCGCCTTCCGACAATTCGGTCACGGCTGGACACTTGTGCGTCAAGGGCCGGTTCGGGACGGCCTTTGTTGCCGATCGCGCCCCCGATTCGGGCACCGGCCAACCACCAACCTGAGCTCGAGCAGAGTCGCCCGATGGCCTGAAGCGGCACGGGCACCTGGCTGCACAGCGGGGTCAGGGATTTTTTTCCTTTGGTGGCAGCCAGCTGGGGATCTTGTTCAGAGGGCATTCGAGCGCGGCCGATACTCGGGTTTCCAAGCCGAAACGAGTGCTGGCTGGCTTGGGACCCACGCCAGCATCCCTCGATCCCTGCTTGGAAATCCCTCGTTGCGCCTTGATCTCCCAATCACGGTGACGCGAAGCCCCTTGAGCCAACGCAGGGTTGCCCTCACCCTTTCTCGTCGTCATGAAGCGCATTTCCAAGTCGTGTGCCGCGTCCTTGTTGCTCGTCTGCAGCGCGGCCTGCGCCAGCGTTGAGCCGGCTCCGGGGTTCGACTTGCCCGTCGCCAGCAAGTACGTCCTACGCGGACTCGTCGTCGACAAACACGCCGGGTTGCAACCCGACCTCTATTACGGAGGCAAGAGCGATTCGGAGAGTTTCTCGCTTGGTGCTTGGGGCCACATTCCCGTGTCTTCCAAGACGGATGGAAATGGAGAGCTTTTCGAACTCGACCTGTATGCCAATGCTGGCAGGCAAGTTGGCCCCGTCTGGATTGCGACCGGACTTTTCCACTACCAATACCCGAGCTCCGACATCGACTCCACGACCGAAGTGCAGCTGACCGTAGCGTACACCGCGCGCGAAGTGACCGCTGCGCTCGAGACTTGGTATGACTTCGACGAGGCCGACGGTGCCTACTTCAACTTCAACCTGTCACGCGGATTTGCTTTGGGGGCGGATTGGAACCTGGGACTGCTTGGCAGCCTGGGATACATGACGTCCGGGCAGACCAACTTCAATTTCGGTGTAGATGAGGCGGCGCTTTCGGAGTGGACTATGCAAGCGACGCTGTCGCGCTCCCTTACCGATACGATTGGGTTGTCCCTGGTTGGAGCGTTTGCATCCGTGATCGATAACCAAGTGCGCGACGCAGTAGAGGACCCCGACAATCTCTACGTCGCACTTGGATTGGCTTTCGGCTTTTGACCGAAGATCGAGTGCGTTCCTAACGCACCAGATCGACTACGAAGATCTTTCCACCCCAATGGGCAGGCAGCTCAAGGGAGAAGGAAGCTAGAACGCCGCCTTGTTGCGTCGGGTGTATCATTGATGAAAACCCATCCGAGTTTTCCCAAGCGATCCACCCATGCGTCACGCAAGAATTGCCTCCGCCCTACTAGGACTCGCGCTTGTGAGCACGACCCTTGGTTGCCGCAGTGTTTCAGCTCAGGCACGGGCCAACGCTCCCGTTTACCATCTCAAGAGCGCCCATCCGCGTTCCAGCGGCTGCGGCCACTACAAGACGGCCGTCGATTCGGCCAGGACGAGCGCTCCGACTGGGACCGCGCAGAATTCCTAGTCGAACCTGGTCCGGTCACCCGCGCTTGGGCGCTGCGCTCATGGCCGCCAGGCGCTTTTGAAACAGTTTCAGGCGTTCTTTCGCCACGGCGCTCTTCTTGAGCATCCACTCCGAGTTGCGAAAGGCGGTGGGCGAAATCTGGGCGCGGAACTCTTTCAAGTGGGGCTCGATCTTCGCGTAAAGCAAGAAGCCTTCCCCGGTGTTTTCGGCTAGGAAATCCGCCGGAACGATGCCGTGGCGCGCAAAGCCGTAGGCCATTTCGAAGTAGCTGGACACCTGACGCCAGGCCGCATTGCGCGGATCCTCGGCTTTGGTGATGGCTACTACCTCCTCGAAACTGCGCGGCATCCAGGCGGCGATCGTCTTGCGCGACTCGCGCATGACCGCTTCTCGGCGCAGCTCGTACAAGCGCAGGACCAACTCGGCATCTTCGTGGGTGGGTTTTCTGGAGGACATGGCCGCCATGCTAACGAATCCACCGTGACTGCGCCCCCTCCGCTAGCCCGGGGCCGTCAGTCCTTGTGCCCCTTCTCGAGATCGTCCAAGTCGATGGGTTGCCGCTGCTTGAGGTCCTTTACGAATCCCAGCGTCCTCTCGGAGGGTTCGAACAGCGCCACCAACTCATTGGTCACGTCGACCAGCTCCACATTCGCTGCTTGGTAGTCGCACGACATGGCGATCGCGTCTACGCCTGCCTTCGCGGCTACTTCAGGGAGGTGCTCCTTGACCGCCGCAAGCAGGTCGTCCACAGGCACGCGCCCGAATCCCTGCCGATGCAATGCGCGCTGGTGCTTCTCACCCCAAGCTTCCAGTTCCTTCACGCGCTTGGTGTCGCCCGCAGCCTTGGCTGCCGCGTGCTCTTTCATTTTCTCCCCGACGGGGTTGTGCTTCGATGGCGCGTAGGCCAAGGCGATCGCGCGGCTGTCGTACGTGCCGACGCGGACTTTGGGGCTGGCAGCCTGCGGCTCCAAGCGCGCAGAAGCCAAAGCTGCCAGGATCCCAAGCACAACCACTCCACCCAACCCAGTTCGCATACGCATGGCAGGTATCACCCGATCAGTTTTTCGCGTCGCCGGCTTTCATTGCAGCAGAGGTCTCACGCCATCCGGCTCGAGCATGAGCTGCCTCACGCAGTTAGTACTAGCCGAGAAGGGTCGCCCCTCGCCTACCATTCTTGCTAATTGCGTCATTTCGTGCAGCTTCATGACGCACGTCTTCGTCCGACGTTAGCCCTTTGCCGTAGGACGCACGGCTAGGCAATTCTCAACCTTTCGCGCGTGCGATTCCGGCGCCGGCCGGACCGCATGTTGTCTGGCTGAGGCGCCTTCCTGCAAGACTCCAGCGGCGCCTCACTGCGACCCGAACGGAGTCAGGTGTCTCCAGGAGAGTTCCGTGCAACTCCGCCACGAATGGCCCTCCGCGAAAAGCGAGATCAACGCATGGCGCGTAGGTTCAGTTCGGTGGCAACGGCGTACGCGCATGATTCGGCGAAACCGCTCAGGGGATAGCACCGAGCACATGCTGCGGCTCCCACGATTCCTGCGGTTCCGGATCCACCCGGCATTCTTGCATCAAATCGACTTGCCGCAGCGTGGTCCAATCAAGGATCTCTAGCCTGCCGTCGTGGTGCTCTACCAGTGCTGTGCAGCTCTCGACCCAATCGCCGTCATTGGCATAAAGCACATCTTGCATCAGGCGGATTTCTGCCTTGTGGATGTGGCGGCACACAACGCCATCGACGCGCAGCCGACGCGCTTCGGCGGCGATAGCCGTGGCGTAGCCGTTGACGTAGCCCACGGCGTCCTTGACGCGCTGTTTCAAGTAGGTGGAAAGTGACCAGTACGGGCGGCCCATCAGGCGTCGCACCCAGTTGAACCAGCGGTTGCATATCAGCGCTACGTGGTAGGCTCGGTCACCAAGTGCCGCCAGCCAACGCGATTGGGTGGTCACGGCATCGAATTCATCACCGTGGAGCACGAGTAGCCGCTTGTCGTCGGCAGTGTGGTGCATCACGCGCTGCTTGACCTCGATGCCACCGAATCGTAGCCCCGAGAAGGGCCGCATGGCTTCGTCGTGATTGCCCGGTATGTAAATCACACGTGTACCTTTGCGCGCCTTGCGCAGCAGTTTTTGCAGCACATCGTTGTGACTTTGCACCCAATACCAGGAACGCTTGATCTGCCAGCCGTCGACGATGTCGCCCACGAGGTACAGCATTTCGGACTCTGTATGGCGCAAGAAATCGAGCAAGAGTTCAGCCTTGCACCCGCGCGTTCCCAAGTGCACGTCTGAAATCCAGATCGTACGATAGTGCTTCGTGTTGGTCATGTTTGAGATTCAGGGGTGTCGGAGACGGAGCTGGCAGGCCGCGAGTGCGACGCGGCTCGCCCTGCTTCTAGCATCGACGCAAGTGCGAAAATGCTGCGCCAAAGTTGGATGAAGAGAAGCCGAGATTCGCGCTTGCGCAAAGATCCGAACAAGGCATCTTGAATGCGGAACGAAGTTTCCCGGCGGCGCCTTCGGCTCCGTTCCATGCCCGCTGGCGCCCGCCAATGGGAACAGCCGGAGTCGCTGGCGATCGCGCAGCCCGAATACGCGCCTGGAATGGCCTGCTGCGTGCGCTATTCCTGACACGCCATGTCTACTATGCATGACATACTGAGGTTGTGCAGGCCAGCCGGTTGCTTTCGATCCTCTTGCGCCTCCAGACTCAAGGGCGCGTCTCAGCTCAGTCGTTGGCGGAGGCTTTCGAAGTTTCCGTGCGCACGATCTATCGCGACATCGACGCTCTGAGCGCCGCCGGAGTGCCGGTGTACGCGGAACGAGGGCGCCATGGCGGGTTCCAGTTGCAAGGCGGCTATCGCACACAGCTTACTGGGCTCGATCGGCCGGAAGCAGAGAGCTTTTTTCTGGCCGGCGCTCCGTTCGTTGCCGAGCAATTGGGTTTGGGTCCGGCCCTGGAGAACATGCGGCTCAAGCTCCTGGCCTCGTTGCCGGATGCGATAGCGCACGATGCCAAACGCGTTGCCTCGCGCTTCTACCTCGACCCCGTGGCGTGGTTCCAAGGGCCGGATGAGCAACGGCTGCTGCCGGAATTGGCCGCGGCCGTATGGGCCGGCCGGATGCTGCGCATGCGCTACGAGAGTTGGAAGGGCATCGTCGAGCGCCGGGTAGCTCCCCTGGGTTTGGTGCTGAAGGCGGGCCTGTGGTACCTCGTGGCCGCAAACGAAACCCAGCCGCGCACCTACCGCGTGGGCAGCATCTTGACGCTGGCCATAGAAGACACTCCAGCTCCCGCGCCGGCGCGCTTTGATTTGCGACGCTACTGGACGGAGTTCACCAGGGACTACGAGGCGCGCATGCAGGCTGGTTCGGCCAAGATCCGCGCGCGACCCCAGGCGCTGCGTCCCCTGGCGCAGTTGAATGCCGCCACGGCCAAAGCCGTACAGGCCGCCGCGCCCTGCGACTCGAGCGGCTGGCACGTGCTTGCCATTCCCATCGAGTCGATCGATGTGGCGGTTGGCGATTTGTTGCGCCTTGGGCCGAACGTGCAGGCCCTAGGGCCCGCACCGTTGCTCAGGGCCATGCGTCAGGCAGTGCAAGCGCTGCATGCGGTGTACGACCGCATGCCAAATCGTTCCGCAAAAGGCTGACGCTCGGCGTCAGGGTTGCGTTCTAACCTCCGCGCATCAGAACGAAAGCGCCCCCCTTCTGGAGCGCAAACCATTTCTAGGAGCATCCTATGAACAGTGAATCGAGTGATTTCGCACGGCGCACCGTACTCCAAATGGCTGCCGGCTTGGCTGCGGCTGGCGGCGTGGGGCTGAATGCCGTGCGCGCCGATGCGGCCAAACCCAAACCCACGGGCAAGCCTGGTGACTTCGAGTTCTTGACTGGGAAGTGGAAGATCGCCAATCGCATGCTCAAGAACGGTGCTTGGGATGAATTCGAAGGCGAATCGACGGTGTTCTCCATCTTGCGCGGCATCGTCAGCGTCGAGGAGCTGCGCATTCCCGCGCGCAACTTCAGCGGCATGGGCCTGCGGCTGCTCGACATCGAGAAAAAGCTGTGGGCGGACTATTGGGTCAACAGCGAGGGTGGCGTGCTGACCCCACCGCCGGCCCTAGGTAGTTTCGAGGGCGGCGTCGGCACGTGGGATTCCGACGACAAGGATGGCGAGCAGCCCATCATCGTGCGCGGCGTGTGGGATCAGATCACGCCCAATTCGTGCCGCTGGTACCAAGCCATTTCGCGCGACGACGGCAAGACCTTCGCCGACCAGTGGGTCATGCACTGGACCCGCTTGTAGCCCAGCCAGGCCGGAACCGAGGCGGCAAGTCCGCTCTCGTCTAGAGGATCCTCAAGGGGACGCGACCGGGAGGTCGGCTGTGGCGCCGTGAGCTTGGTCACGTGCGCGCGTGGCAAGTTGGCTGCGCACTCCCTGCCGGATACCTGTGGGGCGTGGCGCGGGCGGGAAGGGCAGTCGCCCACATCCTGCTCGGCATCCACACGCCGACAGATGTTCATAAGTCAATATATTACAGCATGTTATGGCCATTCGCTTAGCTATCGATAAGGGTTACCAAATTGTTATCGATAAGCTTGCGCTAAGCGTTCCAGATTACTTATCGTTCGATACGTGCCCCGCGACATCATCCCCCCGCCTGCCCGGCAAGAGAATTTCCTATCGATCGTGGCGAGGGCCTACAGCGAAGGAGGTGGTGCACACCGCCTGGCTATTCGTGCTGCGGACACGACCAAAGGCTATCTCCACTGGGATGAATTCAGGCACCTGAAGACTCCGCCCGGGTGGAAGGATGTCGAACTGTGGACCGTCCTTCGATTTCATCGCGAGACAGCCTCGAGCAGTCAAGCGCTCTTGCTGCAAAAGAACGGGGAAAACCCTTCTCCCTGAACCCGAGCGACCCCCTACTGGCTGCGCTCCACAGGATCGACAACCGATCAGACTTGTGGGCTGCCCTCCAGAGCGTCAACGCGCAGGACGATAGCGTCAGCTATCGGCTCATGGCTTCTATCGAGGAGGCCCATCACTCGAGCGCCATCGAAGGAGCCGTCACGACACGCAGGCAGTCGCGAGAACTGATTCGGACTGGTCGCCAGCCGCGCAATCGATCCGAGCGAATGGTCTTGAACAATTTTCAAACACTTGAGCAGCTTGAGCAGTGGTCCAGGCTGCCACTCACCTCCGAGCTGCTGTGCACCATCCAAAGATCCATCACAGCGGACACACTAGACGACGAGCAGGACGTCGGGCGCCTGCGAACGGACGACGACGTGCATGTCATCGATGGAACGACCGGTAATGTCAACTACACTCCGCCGCCTGCTCGCGAGCTTGCGAGGCGAATGGAACGCCTTTGCCAGTTTGCAAACGAAGAGAGCACGGACGAGGCGTTCCTGCATCCAATCACACGCGCCATCTTGTTGCACCATCAGCTTGCCTACGACCACCCCTTTGGCGACGGCAACGGGCGGACAGCGCGCGCACTTTTCCTATGGTCGATCCTGCGCTCGGGATACCACTGGTTCCGGTCGCTTTCGATCTCGCGCGGCGTCCACCGGGCGCGAGAGCAGTACTACCGTTCGTTCGTGCATGTCCAAACCGACGCTGGCGACGTCACCTATTTCGTCCGCCAGCAACTGCGCTGCATCGAACAGGAAATCCAGGCGCTGGCAAGATTTCTTGCCCGCAGGGCGCAGCTCGAGCGCTGGCTCGAAACTAAGCAGGCGGTGACGACAAGTCTAAATGCGCGCCAAATTGCCCTGGTGGAATACGCCCTAGACCATCTCGACGCCGAATTCACGTCCTTGGAACACAGCCAATTCCACCGCGTGACGAAAGTAACCGCTTGGACTGACCTCAAGAGGATGGTCAGAGAAAAGCTGCTGCGGGGAAAAAAAGTCGGACGCGAGTTGCACTACCTTGCGACCCCGAAGTTGCGCGACTTGGCGGCCCACCGCCCCCAGGAACTGCGGCGGGCACGAACACCGCGAGGGGACTAGCGCCTCGAGTGGCTAGGCCTGTGCTGCGAGGGAAAGCTGATCGACTGTAGCCGCTGTCAACGCGAAACGAGGTCGCGCACGCGATCGAAATCCTGAGGGCTGGACACCTGGATTACTGCTGGGCTCCGATGGACAGGCTGATGGGGTTGGGCCCAGCGCGCAACTCGACTTGCGCAGATCCACTGACCATGCCTTTGCCCGGCACGAAACTGCTGGCCATCACGGTGTAGGGGCCAGGCGGAAGATCGGCGATCTGGAAGCGGCCAGTGTGCGCCATGCAGCCGCGAACGGGCAACACGTCGGAGTCCTCCTGGGGATAGAACATGACCGTTGTTCTGCTCGGCAATTCGATTCCGCCCTGGGGGATAAGCTCGCCCGAGACGCTGCACGGCCCCTTGGCTTGAAGTACGAGTTCCGTGCTTGCCGCCCCGCCACGCTTAATCGTTAGGCTGAGGTGGGTGAGCGGCTTGTTGTCGACCAGCATTCGGTGCGTCACAAGCACAGTTTCTGCGGTAACGCCCTCGAAGGCGAAACTGCCGTCGGCGCCGGTGGTCGTCTGAGAGTCTTCCGGCGCTTGCCCCGGCATCACTTGACCCAAGATGATGATTTGATCCGCGAGCGGCTTGTCGCCGGCATCGAGTAGCCGTCCGACCACTCGTCCGCCCTTGTCGATGGTGATCTTGCGTTCGACGGGCAGGGCAGCAACTTCGAATGGCCCATCGACGCGCGCGGCGTAATCAGGATGAGAAACGTGCAAGCGCAGCTTCCCGGGAGGCACGTTGGCCAGCTCGAATGCGCCGTCGGGACCCGTGTAGGCCAGCTGGGCTCCGTGAGAATCTGAAGGATCCTGCGTTGTGATTCTCTCCCTTGCTAGTACGCGCCGCACTATGGTGCCCGGCACGACCAGACCGCTGTCGCGATCGACAACCCAGCCGCGAACCGTAGTTCCGCGCACGAGCGCGACTTGGAGCTGCTTGGGGTCGGGATCGATTTGCGCGACGGCGCGCGGCACATAGCCCGGCGCGTAGCCCTCGGCCTGGATCTCGATGCCCAGCACGCTGCCGGCCGCCGTCCCGATCGCGCCGGTGGACCACTCCCCGCCCGGGTGCGAGCATTGCACACCCAAGCGCTGCCAAGATGCGGAGTAGCCGGTGCCTTGCTTGTCGCCCGGTTGGCCCTCGGGGTCGGTCAGTCGCAAGCGAAAATTGGGTATGGGCGCGCCCGTCTGCGAGTCGACGACGTGGCCTGCAAAGCCCGCCGAGCGTTCGAGCGTTACCGCTAGATCCGTTGCCTGCTTGGGATCGATCTTGAGGTTCTTGCGCAAGATGTCCTTGCCAAAAAACTCGAGCTCCACGTGTTCGTGAGGCAAGCCTTCGACCACGAACCGCCCGTCGGCGGCGGAGACGGCCGAGGCGTCCACGTATTCTCCCGACTGCAGTACGGATACATGCACTCCCGCCATCGGTTGGGAACTGCTGTCGCGGACAACTCCGGATGCGCGCAGCGGTGCTTCTAGTTGGACCAAGACTCCAGAGAGCGGGGCGCCGCGCTCGGGAATGGCAAGAGTCATCCGGCACGCGGCGAATTTGGGTGCTTGCGCAACCAGGGTAACGCTGCCCGGTGCAACCCCTTCGAACGTAAACACCCCTTGATCATCCGACGTGGCATCCAGTCGATTCCAATGATTGGGGCCGTCGCCAATGTACAGCTCGGCGCCCGCGACGCCGGCTCCGCCAGGTGCCACGACGCGCCCTTCGACTAGCGAGCCGCGCTCGAGAACCACGTCTTGTTCCACTTCCGTGGAGCGAGCCCTGAGCGAGACGGATTGAGCCACGAATCCTGGCTTCGACACCATGAGGGTGTGGTCCGCAAGTGCGGGATCCAGATTGCTCAGCGCGTAGCGCCCCTCGCCATCGGTGCGACTCGATTGGCGCATGGCGTAGAATGTGCGCACCAGAGCATCGCTGACCGCGCGGCCAGTTGCGTCCGTAACTCGACCACGGATGCGAAGCTCGGGCCGCAAGGTGAACGACACTTGGATTTCAGCGTCGGTTGCGGACACGGTCGCGGTTTCCACCTGCACGGCGAATCCCTTGGCCACGCAGGTCACGGCCGGGTTGTGAGCCTCGAAATCTGCTCGCGGGACGGGCATGCGGAAGGCCCCGTCCGCACCCGAGAGGGCTTCATGGGCGCGAAAGCTGATAGCCGCATTGGCGATCGGCCGCTGCTCGAGGTCGCGCACGGTGCCCACGAGCACGGCATCGAACGGCATGACATGTAGCTCCAGCGCGGTGGGCGGCAAGGCGCCTTGGGCGATCTTGGACTTCACGTAGGCGCCCGTGAATCCTGACTCACGGTTCCGGATCACCAGAGTGACATCGGTTTGGGGCGGCTCGATTTCCCACTCGAAAGTTCCGTCTTCGCCGGCTTCCAAGTTCGCGGTCCGCAGAGCTTTCTCGCGCGGATCGAAGCCGGCGAAGACCTCGGCACTGAGCTTTCCGCCAGCGAAAGGGGCCTTCTGTGTTCCATGCACCATGCGACCTTTCGCGCTCCACGCAGCCGCCTTTGCGGCCGATCGCGCTTGGTCTTGTACCGCGATGACTTCGCGAGGGGTTGGGCTACTCGGAGCCATCTGCGGTTGGGCCGCCTGCATGGCATCCGGCGAACTAGCGACGCGCGGGGCTTTTGATTCGTTCGACTCGGGACCGGCGGCGCGCCAAAGGAAACCCACCGCGAGGAGCGCCACAGCTCCCGCACCAACGGCACAAAGAACTTTCGTAGCTGATTGCATGGCAATACTTCCACTTCCTAAAGCGACATCCAAAGCACGACCCGCCGGCACGTACATCGTCCAAGGCGGCGGCCCAGCCAGGGGAATGAGAGCCGACAGGAACTCCGCGCGCCGGCCGCCGTGTTTGTCATCGAGAATCTGGCGCAATTGCGCCAATCCACGCCGTTCGCGGGTTCGAACGGTGTCCACGGGAATCTGCAAACGCTGGGCCACCTGGCGCGGCGCGAGGTTTTCGAAGTAGCGCAGCACCAGCACCGTGCTCTGCGCCTCGGGCAGCGAGCGCACGCTTTCCACGAGCTTGGCAGTCAGTTCCAAGCTTGCCGCTGCGTCGGACGCGGCTGGACTGATCGCTGGCTTGAAGCTCGCGCGCTCATGCGTGGCTCGGCGCGCTTGCGAGCGAGCCGCCCGGCGGGCGGTGAATTGCAAGACTCCGCGCCAAAAGGAGGCGGCTGCGGCCGGCTCTTTCGAAGGCAGCGCCCGGCGTCGTCCCAATACAGCCAGCCATGCGTCCTGAACCAGGTCTTCCCCGCGCTCCGCGTCCCACAGAAGCCGCCGTGCCAACTGCCTGGCGAATCCGCTTTGGCGCGCCAAGGCTTGGCTAGCGTGCTCGAACTCCTGTGAAGCTTCGACTTCCTTTCCCATAGCCGGTTGGATTGAGAATGCCCGGCCGGCCAAAAATCGATTCAGAAAATCCTTTTGGGGGGCCTAGCCCATCCCAGCGCCCGGCCCAAGCCCTACCGGGGAGC
>JAKFYL010000105.1 GCA_021730845.1 Planctomycetota bacterium
GGCGGGGCTTCGGCCAAGCGTCGTTCGTGCGGAATGGCGATGGTCAAGTCGGCCTTGGTGGCTTCCGCGTAGCGCACGGCGGCTTCCACGGCGACTCGCGCGAACACGCTGCCGTCGAAGGGCACGATCAAACGCCGAAACGGAGCGACGTTGGAACTAGTGCGCACGGCGATCACGTGGCAAGCGGCGTGGGTCACGACTTGTTCCAAGGTGCCGCCGCCCAAGATGTGGCCGTGGTGCGAAGCACCCAAGATGATCAAGTCATAACCCTTGTGCGCCTCGGCCACGATGGCCGCGCCGGGCGCGGCGCGTGCCAGTTGGCGGAACTCGGGGCTCAAGCCTGCATGCGTCAGTTGTTTGAGGATCGCCGACTTGTCCGCGGCGCGCGTTTGGCGCTTGCGCCGCAGAAACAGATCCAGCAGGCGCTCGGACCAATTGCGGCGCTCCTCGATCGCAATGGCCACAGGCCTCTGCTCGCTGCGCGCCGCCAGGCCCGCGGCCAAGAGGGCGCAGCCGGTCGTATTCGAGCCGCCCGCAGTCGGGATCAAGATGCGCACCTTTTCGGAATCGATCCATGAGCCCGAGGCGTCGGCGGCCACGCGCCGCGCCTCCTCCTCCGTGATTTGGACCTTGCGAATGGTCAGTCGCAGAGCCAGGGGCGCCAGTAGCGAAGTGGCGATGGCCACCACCACGATGATCGAAAACATCTGCGGATTGAGGATCCCCAGCGACAGTCCGATGGTGGCGACCACCAGTTCCATGGCGCCGCGGGCATTCATAGCGACCGCCACCGAGAGGCTTTCCCAAAATTTCATTCCTCCCAACAGGCTGCCCAGGGTGCACCCAATGAGTTTTCCAAGACAAGCGACTCCAAGGACCAGGGCCAGCATTACCCCGCTTTCGATATGCCACAGGTCGACTTTCAATCCAACCAGGCCGAAAAACACCGGCGCGAGCGCAATGTGGACCAGGTCTTCCAAGCGGTGAACGACTTTTGCTTCCAGGCCTGGTACTTGGCGAAACATGGTTCCGCAGACGAAGGCACCAAACACCGCATGCACTCCGATGTACTCGGTAGCCGCCGCGCACAAGAGAGCCATGACCAAGAGCAGCACGACCCCAGCGTCGCTGGTTCGCAGCCAGCGCGTGGCTACCCACATCAGTCCGCGCGACAGGGGGTACACAACCACGGCCATCGCGAGCAGGAACCCCCCCGTGAAAAGCAGCGTATGCCACAGGCCCTCGAACTGCACGGCGCCGCTGGAAGCCGCGCCCGCGATCACGGAGAGGATCAACCACCCGGCGGTGTCGTCGACCACGCCCGCGGTCAGAATCACGACACCGATGTTGCGCTTGGTCAGCCCCAGATCGATCAAGATCTTGGCAATCACGGGCATGGCCGAAATGGCCATCGCGGTCGCTAGAAAGAATCGGAACAACTCGCGGCGTTCCGGATTTGCCAGGTAGGTGTCCGGCATGTAGCCGCCCAGCCAATAGCCCGACGCAAATGGCACGACCATTCCCAGCAACGAAGCGAAGAAGGCTGGCCGCCCCAGGTTGCGCAGCAAGCGCAGATCCGTTTCCAGGCCCGTGAGGAACAGGAGCAGCACCATGCCCAAGGTTCCCACCACCTCCAGCAGCTGGAATTGGCTAGCTACCTGAGGAAAGATCCGTCCATAGGCGGCGGGAGCAAAATGTCCCAGCACGCTGGGGCCCAGCGCGATGCCGGCCGAAAGTTCGCCCACGACCGCCGGCAGCCCCAAGCGCTTGGCGCCCTCGGCGCACAATCGCGCGGCGAGTAGCAACATGGCCAGCTGAACGAGCAGCAGGAACACTTCGTGGCCGCCAAGCGGCTTGAGGATCTCTGTGCCCATGGGTGGAAGGAAGCGGACTCCCGTTGAGGGGTAGGAGTATGCACAAGCGCGCGCGACTGGCAACCACCCGTGGCCGAGGGCGCATCATGTCGGCACGGTTAGCTTCCCGGATCTGGTCGCATGTAGACGGAGCTCTGCACGCGCGCTGGCCCGAAGCGCCAAATCCAATACGTGAGCATGACGGCCACGACCGCCAGCCCCAATGCGAAGCCCCACCACAGACCGCTGATGCCAAGACCACGCTCGAAGCCCAGCACATAGGCGATCGGCAAACCGAGCACGTAGAAGGCCAACCCATGAAAGACCATCGCCGGCCGAGTGCGTCCTTGGCCACGCAAGACACCGCCACCGACGACTTGCACGCCATCCACGAGCTGAAAGGCGGCCACGATCGGCAGGACCTGGGCGCAAGCCAAGGCGATATCCGCGTCGTGGGTATACAACCAAGGCAGTCGGTTTCGATAGATCCAAAACCCAAGCCCGAAGATCCCCATGCTCCCAGCGCCCAGGACCAAACCGGTCCAGGCCGTGAGTTGCGCCGCAAGGAAACGTTTCTCGCCCACCAGGTGACCCACTCGCGCGGAACAACCGATGGCCAGGCCCAAGGGAACCATGAAGGAAATCGAAGCCATGTTGAGCGCGATCGTGTGCGCGGCCAGCGGCACTTCGCCCATGCGCCCCGACCACAGCGAGAGCAGATGCACGGCCCACAATTCAAAGGCCAGCGCGCATGCGATCGGGCCGCCCATGCGTAGCACGGCCAGGCACTCCTTGGGAGCCAGCGCAGCGCGGTCCCAGCCGCGCCATGCTCCGCGGTACAGGCCACCTTTCCAGATCCACAGCCCCGTCGCCAAGGGAAACACGATCTGCACGATGCTCGTAGCCAGCGCGGAGCCCAGCGCACCCATGCGCGGCGCCCCCAAGTGGCCGTAGATGAAAATCCAATTGAGCAGCGCGTTGAGGAGGTTGGCCAGGGTGGCGATCACCAGCGTTGGCCGCAGAATGCCGCGGCCTTGCAAGTACTGGCGCAGGGCCACGAACATGAGAAAAAACGGCAGCGAAGGCAGCTGATACAGCACGTACTGGCTCGCAACCTTTGCTGTTCCCGGAGGCATGCCAAACAAGAGCAAACCGCGCTCGGCCAGCAGCCAGACCACCCCAACCGGAATGGACAGCGCCAGGGCCAAGGCCAAGCCGCGCTGCAGCGCCAAGCTCATGCCGCGCTCATCTTTGGCGCCAAAGGCTTGGGAAATGAACGGATCGAGCCCGAACAAAAGGCCCATGGCCAGATGCAGCGAGGTCATCTTCCATACGTTTCCCAGGGCCACCGCGCCCACGGCCTCGGCTGAACTGTCGCCTAGGCGCCCCACCATGGAGAGATCGACCACGCCCAAAAACATCATGGCCAGCTGCGTAGCCGCGATCGGCCAAGCCAAGCGTCCAAGGACCAGTGCTTCCTGACGCCAAGACGCGCCCTTCGCCGGCTGCTCGGGGTTCACGCGACCGCCGCTGCCATGGCGCGCACGAGTTCGCGCGCGTCGCTGTCTGTGAGCGTGCGCGGGTCCAGCAACACGGCACCGGCGTGGGCGCGCGCGAAAACCGGCGGCTCACCCTGGCGCAAGCGCATGAGCAACTCCTCTTCGCCGAGCGCTCTGGCCACGACGCGCACGCAAGACGTCGGCAAGAACACATCCGGCGCGCTTCCGCTACCGGGTTGGGAGCGCTCCTCGACGACCGTTGCATCCAGGCGCGGGACGGAGGCCAGCGCCTGGGCCAAGGCCTGGGCCCGCGGCAGGATCGACTCCGCCGTCGTGAGCAGCATGCGCCGCACGGGCAGCTCGTCGCCGCGACCATCCAGCATGAGTCGGAAGGTCGCCTCCAAGCCGGCCAGACTGACTTTGTCCAGGCGCAAGGCGCGATAGATGGGATTGCGGCGTAGGAGCGAGATTTCTGCTTTGGTGCCGACGATCAAACCCGCTTGGGGAGCTCCAAGAAGTTTGTCTCCCGAGAACGTCACCAAGTTGCACCCGCTTTGAACCGCTTCGACGACCCTGGGCTCGTCGCCCAAACCGGTCAGCGGCGCGGCCTTGGGCGGGTCGATCAGCCCCGAGCCCAAGTCGAAGGCGCTGGGCAGACCGCGCTGCTGGGCCAGGCCGGCGATTTCGGCCATGGGCACCTCGTGCACGAATCCGCGCACGCGATAGTTGGACGTATGCACCTTCATCAGCAGGGCGGTTTTTTCGCCGATGGCCTGCGCGTAGTCGGCAAGATGCGTGCGGTTGGTCGTGCCGATTTCCTTGAGCGTCACGCCGGCTCGGATCATCACTTCAGGCACGCGGAACGCACCGCCGATCTCCACCAGTTCACCGCGGCTCACGACGACCTCGCGGCCACCCCAGGCAAACGTCGACAACACCAAGTACACCGCCGCGGCGTTGTTGTTGACGGCGATGGCCGCTTGCGCTCCGGTGAGCCTGGCCAGCTGCCTGGAAAGTTCCTGATCGCGCTCACTGCGCCTGCCGCTGTCGCGATCGACTTCCAGGACGACATAGCTCATGGCCGCTTCGCCCATGGCTTTGGCTACCTCGGCGTGGACCGGTGCTCGCCCCAGCCCCGTGTTCAGCACGACGCCCGTGGCATTGATCACGCGCACCATGCCGCGTCGAGCTTCGCGCTCCACCACAGCGTCGAAGGCCGACTCGAAGGCGCCCGGTGCTAGGCGCGCGCCGAGACTGGCTTCATCGAGGGCAGCCGCCCGCAGATCTTGGCGCCAACGGTCGAGCAATTCGCGCACGAGCTCGGTAGCGCGCTCGCGCCCGCCGGGTAGATCCAGCGCCCTGGGTCCGAGCCGGACCAGGGCCTCCTCGACCGACGGCAACAATCGAAATGCGCGCGCTTGATCCATGGGAGCAGCCAAGAAAGGCAGCCAGGAGCCTACTGCAAGCGAGCAACCCGGGGCAAAGCGTGAGCTGCAACTGGAAAGTAATCGGCCAAGGCGTAGGCTCTCGCCCTGCGAGCGGACATGCAACCAGGCTCCAAGCAAGCACCCAGCCGCACGGCCTCCAACCTGCCGCACGCAAGCGGCGCCGGGCTCGTGTTGGCCGGCCCCACGGGCGCACCAGCCGGGGCCGATGCCACCAAGGCGGCTGTGCGCACGCCCCCGGTTTGGCGCCTGTCCAGCGTCGAGGAAACGCGCGTGCGCGAGTTGGCGCGCCAGACGGGCGTGCCGCCGCTGGTGGCCCGCTTGCTTTGTCTGCGCGGGCACGCATCGCCGCAGGCTGCTCAAGTGCATCTCGCAGCAAGCCTCTCCAGCTTGCACGCGCCCGAGCTGCTTCCGGGCGCCAAGACGGGCGCGGCGCGACTGGCGCGCGCGATCAAGCAGGGCGAGCGGATCCTCGTACACGGCGATTACGACGTCGACGGCACCTGCGGAACGGCGCTACTCATGCGCCTGTTCGAGCTGGTCGGCGCGCGCGCCGTCGCGCACATCCCCCACCGCACGCAGGACGGCTATTCCTTCGGTCCCCATTCCGTGCGCCGCGCACAGGCCGAAGGCGCCGGCGTCGTGGTCTCGGTCGACAACGGCACCAGCGCCCACGAGACCATCGCTCAGCTAGCTGCCATCGGCGTCGACACGGTGGTCACCGATCACCACGAACCGAGCCCGGGTCCCTTGCCGGCCGCGGTCGCGATCGCCAATCCCAAATTGCCGGTCGATGACGGCGGTCAGGGCTATCCCTTTCGCGAGTTGTGTGGCAGCGCCGTGGCTTTCAAATTGGCCTGGGCCCTGGCCCAAGAACTTTCGGGCGCCAGGACCGTGCGCGCGGACCTGAAGCAGTACCTGATCGACGCCATGTCCTACGTGGCCCTGGCGACGGTGTGCGACGTGGTGCCCTTGATCGGAGAGAATCGCATTTTGGCCAAGCACGGGCTCTTGGCCTTGGCAAAGAGCGATCACGCGGGTCTGCGCGCTCTGGTCGGTTCGTGCGGCTTGTCGGGTCAGACCCTGTCGGCCGAGGACGTGGCCTTCAAACTGGGTCCCAGGCTCAACGCCGCCGGCCGCCTCGACAGCGCCGACCGCGCCCTGGAGCTGCTCTTGTGCCGCGATGCTGAGGCAGCTCCCGCTTTGGCGCGCCAGCTGGATGAGCTCAACATCGAGCGCCGGCGCATCGAATCCGAGTTGCTTGCCAAGGCCATGCAAGCCGCGGCCCAGTTCGAAGATCCTGCGCGCTACCCGGTCATGGTCGTCGCTGGGCAAGGCTGGCACCAAGGCGTGGTCGGCATCGTGGCCGCGCGCCTGGTCGAGCGCTTTGGACGCCCGGCGATCGCCATCGGCCTGGACGGCGAGCGCGGCCGCGGAAGTGCGCGCTCCGTACTGGGCAAGAGCATCTTGGACGCCATGCGCGGCGGCGAGCAGCACACCGTGCGCATGGGCGGGCATGCCATGGCCGCCGGTTGTGAAATCGAATCCTGCAACGTCGACCTGCTGCGCGAGGCAGTATGCGCGCGCGCCCGCGACCTGTGGTCGAACTCGGCGCCCATGGTGAAGGAACTTGCCATCGACGCCGAGCTACCCTTGTCCGAAATGACCGATGAGCTGATGCGCCACATCGATCGCCTGGAACCGTTCGGACAAGACAATCCTCAGCCGCGCTTTCTGGCCCGCGATCTGCGGCTGGCAAGCCCCGCGCGCGCAGTCGGGGACGGCAACCACCTCATGTTGCACCTGCGCCAAGGCGAGCGCGCGCTCAAAGCCATGGCGTTTCACCAAGCGCGGCAGCTGGACCGGCTGCAGATGGGTACGTCGCTCGAGGTCGTGTATTCGCCGCGCTGGAACACGTTTCGCGGCAACACGGCTCTAGAACTGGTGGTGCACGATCTGCGTGTTACGCACGGCTGAGGAAAGGCTCCCAGCGCAAGGCCTGACCATGGGCCTGAAGGCCGGCCGCCTAAGTCAAAAAGCCCAGGTCGGTTGCTTGGAAGTTGCTCAAGTTGGGGAAGATCTGCAGCAGATCGCCAGCCGAGACACCAAACCAGCGCCCCAAGGTCGCGGCGAATTGATCCACCGAAGTAGTCGGAATGATCCGACCACCGCCGATGTCCTGCGGACCATCCAGCGCGAGGTTGGGCATCGTGCCGTAGAAATCTCCGCCTTGCACCGCGCCGCCCAAGACCAGGTGATGCGAGCCCCAGCCGTGGTCCGAGCCCTTTCCGTTGCTGGAAAGAGTGCGGCCGAAATCGGAAGCCGTGAAGGCGGTCACTTGCGGTCCGTAGCCGATTTCTTCCATCGCCGAATGGAAGGCGGCCATGCACTGCGCCACGTCGCCAAAGAGATTGCCTTGTTTCTGATTTTGTCCGTCGTGGGTGTCGAATCCGCCCTTGCCCACCAAGAAGATTTGCCGCTGGTGCCCGACAGCTGCCTGCACGGAAATCATCTTGGCGACCATGGCGAGTTGCTTACCCAGGTAAGAGCTTGGGAACACGGTCGTGATCGGCGGCGCGCCCGCCAGGACTCCGGTCAAGAGCCCTTCGATTTGCATGGCTTCGACTTGCTGCCCCGCGTACGCCTGCTGGAATTTGTTGGTGCTACTTGCCGCCAGCAGCGCTTCGAAGGCAGCCTTGCGCGCGGGGCCGCCCTCGTCATCGAATCCCTCGAACGCAATGGGACCCGAGCTGTCCAGGTTGTAAGGCGCCGAGTTCGGCCCGACTTGCAAGCGCTGCGTGCCCTCCAGTGAGATGTTCATCGGCACCGGGCTTGCGCCGTTGAGCGCGGCCAGGTTCTCGGCGATGCGCCCACACCAACCCGTGGCGGCCGAATCGTTCGATACCGAAGTCATCCACTGGTAGGTCTGGTCGTAGTGCGAGAACAACTGGTAAGGCAGGGGCACGGAGTTGGACAGGATTTGTGCCTTGGTGGCGGGCGCGACCAGCGGGCCGACATTGCCGACCACGGCCAATTTTCCGGAAGCGAAGTGACTTTGCAGTGCAGCCAAGCCCGGATGCAGCCCCCAAGTACCGCCTTGCGGATTGGCAGGTAGGATCGGCAGCAGCGAGTTTTGCGGCACAGCCAGGCCCAAGCGTGAAGCCGCGTAGACCGAGTAGCCCACGGGATCCGTGGGCACGACGACGTTGAAGCCGTCGTTGCCGCCGTACAAATACACGCACACCAGGGCTTTGTAGTTCCCGCCGCCAAGGGTCGCGGCCGCCAACGCGCGGCGCTGCAAGTGGGTCAGGTTGGCAAACAAGCCAGCGGCCCCCAGGGCCAGTCCTTTGCCCAGGACAGCGCGACGCGAAGGATGGATACTGACTTCGTTCATGGCTTGGTGCTCTCCTAGCGCTGCACCGCGCTCTGCGGGCTGGACAAAACGAGATACAGGGCATCCAAAGTCCGATACAAGTTGCCGGCACCGGAAAGCGGAATGGCCGACACGTAGTCGACGATGATCTGCTTGGACTGGGCGGACATCTGGCCGGCCGCGAACAAGATGTCCATTTCGTCGATCAAGGCCTGCGGATTGCTCGCCAGAGGCAACAAGGAAGACGGATCGATGGCCACGTCGTTGGGACCCAGGTTTGGATTGCCCTGCCAGTACCACCACACTCGGTACAGCATGTCGTTGGTCGTGGTGGTGATGCGCGCGTGGGTGGTGATCTGCATCTCCGGGGCGACCATGCCTGCGGCTCCCAGGGCGCCCGGCGGCGAAAAGAAGGGCGAGAAAAAGTTGAACACCGACGGCGCTCGCAGCGGCGCTTGACCGAGGATCTCCTCGGCAGCCCAGTAGCGGTACTTGCCGCTGGCGCTGTTAGCCTCCAGGGCGCGCCACAGATTGGTCACGCGTAGGAGCGGTTCCTTGAGCTTGCCGAAGTTCTCCGCGTCGGCAAGGTGCCCGGTGCGCGCCTCTGGGTCCATCAAGATGGCCTTGGCAACCGCGAACAAGTCGCCGCGCACCCCGCTGCCGTTGTCGTTCCACGAGGCGCTCACGCGCGCCACGTAGGCCGGTGAAGGATTGGACGTAACCAAGCGCTGGATCATTTGCTTGCCCAGGAACGGCCCCACGTTGGCGTGGTTGGCGATCACATCGAGCGCTTGAGCGAGATCGTCTTCTCCCGTCTGCCCACCCGGGAGCACCACGTTCGACAAAATCAGCTTGGCGAGCTGATCGTGGTAGGCCAGGTAGTTCTCCATCGGTTTGGGCGAGGGGTCGTAGCCCGAGAAATCGCCCATGTCGGCCCAGGACCAGCCGGTGAAATTGGCTGCCAGACCCTCGACCACGGCCTGGTCGTAGGTGGGGATTGGTTCGCCGAAGCCGTCGAGCTTGACACTGCCATCCGCCTCGAGCTCCACCAGGCCAAGCGAAAATAGCTGCAGCACTTCGCGGGCGTAGTTCTCATCCGGCCGGAGGTTCAAGCCTGGATTGGCTTTCTGGTTTCCAAGCATCGATAGGTACTCGCCCATGGCGGGAGCCAGCGAGACGTCCTCGAGCAAGTCCCGGTAGTTGCCCAGCGCGCCGCGCACGAGCGTGTCGTAGTACTCGGCCACCTCGCCGATGTCGTTGACGATGTTGTCCTGCACGTCGGAGATGACCAGGATTTCCGAAAGGGCAAATGCAAGGCGCTGGCGCAACTGGTCCTGGCCGACCACGGCATGCTTCCACCACAGGTCCAAACGGTGCTGCTGGTTGACTGTGATCCCCTGGGAGCTCATTTCCTTGAGCGCAGGCCGGGTCAGAGAAGGCTTGGCCTTGAATTCTTGCTCGAACCACTGCGTGTAGCCGATGTAGCGCAGACGATCGATGGTCTCGCGCGTGGCTCCGAAAGTCGCTCGAGTCAAGAACCGCGCAGCGTCGGCGTCCGAGGCCGGCACGTCCTCTCCGGGGGGGAGCTCCTCGTCGCCAGGTGCCGAGCCGCCTCCGCCGCCGCAGCTGGCAATCAGGAAGGCCAAGCAGGTGGCCCAGATTGGACGGGCCCCCGGGAAGGCCAATGGCTGATTCGAGCGCGGTACGTGCATAGCTGTATTTCTCGCCTTCAAGCCCACGGGGTGGTCCCACCAGGTTCCAATTGTCGTTCCACCGAGCCACGATCCTGAGCGCAACACGTTTGGGACGTGTACAAGACGGCTGGCCTGGAAAACGAGGTGCGATAACGCCCACCCACTAGTATGCGGGCGCACTCTTTCGTGAAAATAGGAACGAAACATTCATGTTCCTAGAGGCCTGGGGCTGTACGCCCCTGGCCTGCTCCGCTTTGGACTTCGCCCATGGCACAAAACCGTCGCATCGCCCTGCCCCTTCGCACGGTCCAACGGATCTTGCTGGCCTTGATGTCGGGCGTTGGGTTGTTCGCGACCATGGCCGTGCTCTTGCGCAGCTCCGTGTCTCCAAACGCAGCGCTGCGGGTGCCGCTGCTGGGGACCTTGGTTGGCGTAACAGCGCTCGCGATCGTGACCTATGTGTTCACGCGGCGCAGCATGCGAGCGCGCCTGTCGGGCCGCAAAGGAGCCGCGCAGGCGGAGCTCAAGGCCGGCTTTCTGCCCGCTGAGTTGGCCGGCCTGGCAATCCTGGGCGCCGCCCTGGCCGAGGGCGTCGGATTGCTCGGTGTCGTGACGTTTCTGTTGACGCACAGTTGGCCCGCGCTCGTGGCCCCGGGCCTCGCCATGGCTTTGATTGCCGTACAAGTCCCTACCATCCAGCGCGCCAGCGACGCATTGCGAGCGATCTCCTGAACGGTTTCTTGACCCGTACCCAAATCACGTTCACGGACGCCCGACAGGCAATTGCTTGAGCAACGTTCGCACCCTGGCCTTTGAAGACGTGCCGCCGGAAGTGGCCACGAACGTGGCGGACTTCCTGGAAGGGCGCCCGCCGCCGGCGGCCGAGGTGTATAAGCCAGGCCGAGTTTGGCGACTGGGCGAGCTGGTCATCAAGCGCTGGCCCGCGCCTTTGGGCTGGGAGAGGCTGCGCGAGTCGCGCGCCCTTGCCAGCGCGCGACTTGCGCGCAGCATCGGCCGGGAACTCACTGCGCAGCCCCTTTTGGTCGCCACGCAAGGAGGTCTCTTCGCCAGTGGAGCGAGCCTGCTCGTCATGGAGTTCATCGCCGGCTCGTGGCTGCATCGGCTGGCGGCCTCGGATCAGGCTGCTCGCGAGGCGTTTCCAAAGTTCGTAGCCACGCTGCACCAAAAGAAAATCGCGCACCCCGATTTCAACATCCGCAATTGCTTGTGGGACGGTTCGCGCTGGGTATTGATCGACCTGGACGGAGTGCGCACGAACGCGCGCATCACCAGTGCCATGGCCGAAAGCCAATGGGCGCGCATCTTGGGCGCGTTGCGCCTCGTGCCAGGATCGCGCGAGATGTTCCAGAACTACGCGCGCCTGGCCCCGATCACGATTGCCGTAGAAGATGCCTGGCCGCGAGTCGAAGCACGCGCCAAAGCCCACTTTCAGGAGTGGGATCGGCGTCGCAACATAGCGGCTGAAACGAGTCCCTAGCGCGGCCGCCGCGCGGGACGACCAGGCTCGTCCGTCGAGCAGCTCGCGGCGATGGTGAGCTGCTCGCGGCGCGAGAGCCACGCCGGCGCGGAGTCTGGCCCGCCCGCGACGCGCTCCAGCAACCACTGCCGGCGCGATGCTTCGATGCGGCGCAGAATGCGGCCGCCGTCGAAGCGCACGAACGCGACGGCCGGCAGCTTCTGGCGCCGAAATCCCCGCGCACGCGCGAATTGGCTGATGTGCGCCATGCTCTGCAGTTCCTCCGCTGCACAGGCCGTGCTCGCCTCAGGCTGGGCGATCCACACGTCGTTTGGTTCCAGTTGCGCAAGCCACACACCGGCCCGAAACAGACTCCGAAAGCTGGCTGCCAGGGAACGCACGGCCAGGCGCCGCTGCACGGGCGAACGCTGCGCCGAGAACCATTGCGGCGCGGGCTGGAAACCATCGAGCTCGCGCATCACGAAGACCGAGTCGCGCTTGAGCGCGCCGTGCCTGTTCTCCAGCAGCGCGATCGGCTCGGGCGCTCCAAGGCCGTTGGCGCGCAAATGACACACTAAATTCCAGTCGCGGGCGGCCAGGCTGGTGCTGCGCGGATGGCGAGTGCGCGCGGCAAAGGCCTCGGCGAAGGTGGCGCTGCCAGAAGCATAGGCGTGTACACGCAGCCAGCCCGTTCCCGCGCCGCGCGGTTTCTCTGGCATCGGGTCCGTGGCCGTCGGTGTTCCCGGGAGCGGCAACAAGTAACGCAGCGCCGAGCCACGCCTTTCCAGCAATCGGCGCCGAGATCCGGTGACGAGCCCCGCGCTGCCGCTGGCAGCTGTGCGCGCGGCACACGCAGGATCGAGGAAATCCGCGAGCGCGCCCGCTCCCAAGGCCGATAGTTCCAAGGAGGCTGGAACCAAGCGGACAAAGTCGGCGCGTTCGGACTTGCTCACGGGCATCTGCAATCGGCCACCAGCGGGCGCCCATGCTAGTCGAGAGCCGCGCTCGCTGGCGATGCCGATCAAGGGGCGGGTGGCTGCGATCCCGGTCCCGCCCCGTTTCCCTAGGGACTACGGGGCGGCGCGCGATCTACGATGGCACCCATGCCCCGCCGCTTCTAGGTCGACGTCGAGAAGCCCGACCGGATCGCTGTGGTCTTCGACCTGGCCCTCGCCATCTACCGCTCACGTCAAGGAGTGAAAGCAATGCGCAGCGCGCTGGACAAGTTGTAAGTCTGTCCGCAGGGGCCGTCGGGATCGCGGAACCATGTTTGGAAGTACCAACTTTGGCCGGCGGAGATCTGCCCGGCGGGAGGGTTGGCGGCGGTGCTCGCGATCAGCCCTGGCCCCCAGCTCATGGCACCTTGTGCGCCACTGGACTGCGGCGGAGTGAAGCGGAATAGACCCGCAGCGCCCGGCTGCACGCACATGCCTCCGTCGCCAAAGGGAGTTGGCGCCCCGTAGGCACCGCCCATGAACAGAATCCCGGGCTTGTTGGGAGGCAGCCAACGCGCCTCGATCCGGAGCACGTCGCTGGCAACGCTGCTCGAGCCTCCAGCCGACAAGATAGCGCCGTATCCAAGCGAGTGCCTGCAACCGCCAAAGTCGTCGACGTTGCCGCAGGTTCCGCCCATGGGGCAGGAACAGAACTGAGTTGCGTCCGGCGCGAGGTCGAAGAGGTAGGCGGAGCCTGATTCACAGATTGGATTCGATGAACATGCGTCGTCGTCAGTGATCGCACCGATCAGCACCTTCGATCCTTGGACGGAAACAGAGTAGCCCAGAAGATCACTGCTTGCGCCGTCTGGGGCAAGCGCCTTGCCCATCAGTTGCCAGTCACTGCCTACCTTTCCATACATGTAGGCTGAGCCGCACGAATCGAAGCCATTGTCAGCGTCAGTGATGGCACCGATCACAGCGATTCCGGCATCAATTGAGATACTCATGCCAAACCCTGGCGAATGTTCCGGATCCGGTAACAGTAGCTCTCCTGACTGCTCCCATTGCGAACCGCGTTTCACGAATGTGTACGCCGCGCCCTTTTCACCGGGATTGTGCTCGTGGCCACCGGCCGCTATCACCAAATCACTCCCCTCAAGGTCTAGTTCGAAACCAAAGTAGCTGTAGGGGGTCGGATCGCTGGCCCGCAGTTTTTGGCGTTGCACCCAGGTCGTTCCTTGGCGTTCGAATACGTAGACTGCACCGAGGTTCTCATCGGTAGGAGGTGGACCAATTTCGTCCGAATGCGCGCCTACGACAACCACATCGCCATCCACGTCCACAGAAGTTCCGAAACTGTCTCCGATGGCAGGGTCCCCAGCAACGAGTGCCGCTGTCTCTACCCAAGATCCGCCTTGAAGCTCGAACACGTAGGCGGAGCCGCACAAGTTCTGAAACCACGAATTGTCTTCCTCGCCAATGACAATCACATCGCCGTCGATCGCTGCGCTCAGGCCAAAAGAATCGGTTGCTGGCGAAGCCCAGTCGCTAGGAATGAGTTTTTGGAAATGAACCCAGGTGCCGCCTTCACGCCGGAACACGTGCGCGGAGCCCTTTCCATATACTCCTCCGACGATGTCATTTGGAGCAGTGGCCACCAACCAATCACTCGTGGCCGCCAAGGCAGTTCCAAGAACGTTTCCAAACTGGACGGTCGGAGTCTTTAGCTTTTGCCTGAAAATGCTGCCAAGCGGCGTTCTTTCGAACACGTAGACGGCCCCGGACTGACTCTGCACGTCGTCATCTTGGGGCGCGGACACGAAGATCCATCCGGGTAGAAGTACACACTGCGACCCAAACCGATCGCCTTGTTCGGCGTCTGGGGCCACCAGCTTTTGGTTAAGCGTTTGGGAAGTCCCGACACATGGCAAAGCGCATGCCGCCAGTAGCGCCAGCACCGCATGGGCTGCACGAACCAACCCCATCCGGTGCCTCTGAACCTCAGTTCTCGTGACGATGATGCTGGTCATTGGACCCTCACGATGCATTGCGCGGTCTGACTGGCTCTAAAGCCCGCCAGATATCCAGCCGCACCGGTGGTCCCCAGCGGAACGAACGACATGCCGACGATGTGAGCGTCCGTGTCGCTCTTGACGCTCACCCAAGGCCCCGTGCCTTGCTTCACCCAGACTCGGCCGCACATGCCGCCCACCCATACGTCACCCGTGTTTGGAGCGACCTCGACTTCCTCGAGGATCGGGTTGTCGACGAGGTCCTTCCCAGTTAAACACGCTGAAAATCCGTTGGGATTGGTGACCTCCGTCAGGGAGCCGAATGTGCCACCGCTGGCGGTGGCAGTTAGCACGATGCCTTCGATGACGTTGTTGACGCGCTTTTCGCCGACGGCCCAAGCGGCATTGCCAGCGATCTCGACGTCCAAGATGCTGGTAATGGTCACTCCGGACGGCAATGCAAGCGCCGTCCAAGAGAACGATCCACCACCCAAATCGGTGTACTGGTAGATCGCACCACGGATGGCACCGTTCGCATCTGGTCGCCTACCGGCGAATAGGCCGGTGCTAGAGTTCACGAAGGCGACACTTTCGAGCTCGAACTCGCTGAGGGTCGCCAAAGTCTCCGGCGCGATCTGCCGCCAACTCTGACCGCCATCTGTTGACCTGAGGATAAGGCCGCCTTGCCCGACGCTCCAGAAGGCGCCGCTTGGTGTTCGCGTCACGTCAAGAAGCGCTTTTCCGTTCATGAAGGCGGGGTCCGCAGTGAAGGTCGGGTTGGTTGACCAACCCGCGGTTCCTGCGCCACCATTGTCGGTGTAAAAGATCTGCGGATGCGTAGATCCGGTTGCACCTGGGTCGACGGGGTCACCTACCGCCACTCCGATCATGGCGTTCGGCTCTAGCTCGATCGCCCAGAAATTTCCTGCGCTGAGAGGGTTACTCGGCGCAGGACTTTGGATGTCCCAGGATGCGCCTCCATCTCCCGTCTTGGCAATGCGAAAGAACTGCCCGACCCGCCAGCCGTTGGAGTCGTCTTGAAACCACACATCCTGAATACGATGTGGCTCTCCAACGATTTCCGTCCCTCCGTTCGCGACTGCATTTACCCAGTTGTTTCCGCCGTCGTCAGACTCGCGCAAGTGCCCGCCTTCGCCGCCGATGATGCCGAACTTCGTGCTATTGGCTCTAGTCACCGCCTCGGCTCCGATCAGCGGGAACACGACCGCACCGGGCGTAGGCGGCACCGGAGCCGCGAACACGGACCTGTCTTCCCAAATGCCCGTAGCCGGATTGCGAACCACATGCTGCGCGTTGTAACCCGCCGCGATCGCCGAGTTGTCGCTGTCGAAGATTCCTACTCCGTACAGCGTGCGGAAAGACGTCAGGCGGTTGACGTCCAAGGGGCTTTGACTGTTGGGGTCGTCGGTGTACTGCGGCAAAATGTCGCACCACGTGCATGGTGGTCCCGTTGGGCACGCCTGGCATTCGTGATACTCCTTGTTCCAAGTGGTGCCATCGTCCGTCGACGCGAAGACCATGCCCGTGAACGTACCGATGCCTCCGACGATCAGCGCCAGTGGCGCATTCGGATGGTGGCTGATTTGCACGTCCCAAGCTTCGAACCACGGCCCGGCATGTTCCGTGGCTCCGCACAGGACGCATTCCGCACCCTGCAAGATGCTGCCCGTCGTGCCGCACGGCGGGCCGCTCGCGCACAGTTCCATGACATCCCACGTCTGAACCCAAGTGGCCAAATCGGCGTCAGTACTTCGAAAAGCAACTCCAGGCTGACCAACAGCAATCCCAAGCCGCGAACCATCGGGTCGCTGGATGATGTCCAAGGCGTACATTTCGACAGAAACCGCACCCAGCGTGTACGGTACCCAGGGCGTCACGGAAATGAGCGGCTCAATCGGAATCCAATTGTCGCCCCCATCCACCGTTCTCCACATGGAGTGCACGCCAACAAGCCAACCTTTGTTCTCATCGAGGAAGTGGATGTCGTACAGCTCTTCCCAGGGATCCAGTGCGTTCGATCCGAATCCTGGTGCCTGGTTCGGAAAGCGATTGTTCGGGAACTGGTTGAGGGCAAGCTTCGTCCAGGTGGCGCCGCCATTGATCGTCTTGAGCACGATGCCGCCCTGCCCTACTGCCCAGCCTTTCGAAGTGTCGAGGAAG
>JAKFYL010000474.1 GCA_021730845.1 Planctomycetota bacterium
CACGCGCCATGGGAATGAGCTCCATGTAGAAGCGCTCGGCGACCTCGTACATGCCGTGCCAGTGGGCGTAGTCCGGAGCCATCATCGAAGCCCCATGCCGCGCGCGCCGACCCTCGTGGTGCCATAAGTAGAACCAAGTCCATTCGATTTCTTCGTCGAATTCCGCTTTCGTGAGCATGTTGGCCGCACGCAGAGCATCGATGATCTTCTTACCCGGCTTGGCGAACTTCTCGTTGTAGAGCACCACGAAGTCGTCGTACTGCTGATAGAAGTTGTTCACGTAGTCCGGAGTGTGGCAACTCGAGCACACTTCCTGCATGCGCGTGCGCTTTTGTTGCCAGGTGTCGGCAATGGCCGCGCCGCGCTTTTGCGGATCGATCTCGGTGACGATCTTGTGGTTGGTGTCGGTATCCATCAGCAAACTGATCGGCGGGCGGTTGGTCCAGGAAATGCGCTCGCCTGGATCGTGCGTGATGCGGCCGCCGTTGCGCACGTTGCCCGACATGTGGCACGTGGCGCAGGTCGGTGCGGCCGAATAATCCTGGCCCAGCACCCAATGTTCGGCGTCCAGGTGCATGTCGTCCTTCAGGTCGCGGAACGCCACGCCGTGCTTGGACTCTTCGTAGATCTCCTTTTGCGGGTGGTCGGGTCCCAGGTGGCACTTGCCGCAGTTCTCCGGTTGGCGCGCGCGGCGCGGCGAGAAATCGTGGCGGCTGTGGCAGGCCGAGCAGGAACCCAGCGAACCGTCCAGGTTGATCCGGCCAATGCCCGTGTTGGGCCACGTCGCCGCGTGCAAGAAAGGCTTGCCGTTGGCATCGCGCTTGATCCGCGCGACCGCTTCCTGATTGGTCGGCAGGCCGTTCGGGCCCGGCTTCAAGTCGTCAGCCGTGATCTGGCCGCCATCAGTAGCCTGCAGCGCGACTTTGCTGCCGTGGCACTGCAGGCAGCCGGATTGGGCGCTGGCGAGCCCGTTGACCGCTTGTGCGGGTCCGCCGCCGGGCGTGGGCGAATGCGGGTCGAATCGCGTGCGGCTGCCTTCGACCGTTTCGGCCAGGAAATTGTCCAGCGACGCGAGGATGTTGCCGCCCTTGGCGTGGTGGCTGCGCTCGAATTCCTCGTAGACCTCGGTGTGGCAGCGCGAGCAATCCTTGGGCGTGACCACGGTGGCGATCTTGGCTCCGTAGTGAGAAAACATGTCGGGGTCACCATCCCCCGCCTGGTGGCACTCGACACAGCCCACACCTTTTTCGGCGTGGGTGCTGCCGTGCCAGTGCTCGATAACACCGGGCGTGGTATTGGCGTGGCAATCCACACAACCCTTGCTGGAGTCGGGGACTGCGACGTGTTTGGTCTTGAGTCCAACCTCCTCCTGTTTGCGCGCGACTTCGCGCCACTGCACGAATAGCAGCGAGGTCAAGAAGGCCAGGCTGAGTACGACCAACACGATGCGTTTTGTTTCGAGAGTCAAGGCGCGTTTCCTTCTAGTGAGCGACGGCGGCTTCCCACACCGTCAGCGCAATGATGGTCAAGGTAGCGACGATCCCGATCCAGACGCTGGCTTCGCTAGGGCGATGCTTGCGCATGCGGGCGTCGATGAAGGGCCAAAGGAACATCAAGAACACGATCAGGCCCATGGACAGCACGGCGAACGTGCCGCTGAACAATTTGAGCCAGCGGAAAGCGACGTAGAAGAACCACTCCGGCTTGATGACTTCCGGTGTGGTGAACGGATCGGCTCGCGGTCCCATGCTGGCCGGGAGCACCGTGGCGAGCACGCTCAGGACGATCATCAAGACCAGTCCGATGGTCAGCTCCGACAACAGGTGGTCCGGAAAGAAGTTGAAGAAGCGTGGCTTGGTGCGATCTTCGTCGGCGAACTGGAATTCGGTCACTCCCTGGAGCCGAATCAGGGTCAGGTGCAAGCCGATGAGCACGAGCATCGCCACCGGCAAGATCGCGGCGTGCAGAATGAAAAAGCGCGACAGGGTGCGATCATTGTAGACATCGCCCGCCAGCAGCATGCGCTTGGCGAACGGCCCGAGCACGGGCACGTTGTCGGCGATGTTGGCTCCAACCGTGGCGCCCCAAAAACTCAGTTGCTCGTACACCAAGCTGTAGCCGGTAAATCCCACCAGCAACGTGCATACGAGCAGGCACATCCCGATCATCCAGTTGATCTCGCGCGGCTTGCGATAGGCGCCCGTGAAATACACGCGCATCTGGTGCAGCACGACCGCGGCCACCATGAGCGTCGCCGCCCACTTGTGCAGCCCGCGCAGGAACCAACCGAAGGAGGCTTCCTCGGTAATGTAGCGCACCGAGTCGTAGGCAGTTTGCGGAGCCGGCTCGTAGTAGAAGGCCAGCAGGATCCCGGTCAGGATTTGGACGACGAACAAATAGGCGGGCGTGCCGCCCAAACACCACCACCAACGCTTGAGGTGGTTGGGTACCGGTTCGTTGGTGAGTTCGAGTAACTGCTGGCCACCAATCGGTACGCGCTCGGCAAACCAACGACCGACGGGGGCAAACATCAGCTCGACAGCCCCTCCAGAGGCACCTCGATGTACAAGAGGCCCGCTTCGAGCTTTAGCGCGTAGCGCCCCAGCGACTGGCCGGCGTCAGCAGGGGGACCGTTGGTCGCCTTGCCGCTGGCGTCGAATACGCCGTTGTGGCACGGACAGAAGAAGCGCTTGCTAGCTACCTCCCAATGCACCTGGCAACCCAGGTGCGGGCAGGTGCTAGACAGCGCCACAAAGTCTTCGACCTGCTTGGTCGATCCTTGGCGGGCGACGGTGACCCGCTCCCCAGCCGGCGTCCGATAAGAAAGGCTGGACCCGTGAGCGAAATCCACTTCGCGCGCCAGGTACATCCAACCCAGCGCGCGCTTGCTCGCGGGATACAAGTAGCGCGCGGCCATCGCACCCAAGGTGCCGTAAGCGGCCGCGACTCCGGCCGCAGCACCGACATTGGAGAATGTCCCCAGAAAACCACGGCGGGTTGGTTCGGAAGGAGGCACTTGCTCGTGGGACATGGCGCAGATCCTTTGGAGAGAGGACCAGCCCACGGTAGCGCCGCCTGACTACGACGCGCGGGGGCCGCAATGCGTAGGCGACATGGGAACAATTGCGTAGGAATCTGGCCTGAGACCAGGCTCGCAGAGCGGATCTTGTTTCCCTTTTCACGTAACGCAAGGCAGAGCTTGATGCCTTGCAGCTACGGTCTCGGGCCGATTGCTTCCTTATTCATCGCCACTCCTCGAGAGCACCCCCCCCTCTTCCATGCGCAAGTTCTTGCTTTCCCTAGCGTGTCCTTTGGCCGCAGCCGCCAGCCCGGCGCTGGCGCAGATCCAGCTCGAGCCGCTCGGGCAGTACGCGGCCGGCACTTTCGGTCAAGTTTCGGCCGAGATTTCGGCGTTCGATCCCGTCTCCCGGCGCCTATTCGTGACCAACGCCACGGCCAATACCATGGACGTCGTGGATCTCGCCAATCCGCTAGTGCCGACCAAGTTGTTCTCCTTGGACATGGCCGCCTACGGCGCGGGAGTCAACAGTGTCGCCGTGGCCGGTGGCATCGTGGCGGTCGCCATAGAAGGCACCCCAAAGACAAGTCCTGGCACAGTCGTGTTCCTCGATACCGCGGGGACTTTCCTGTCCCAGGTCACGGTAGGCGCACTGCCTGATATGCTCACGTTTTCGCCCAGCGGCTCGAAGGTCTTGGTGGCCAACGAAGGCGAGCCCAGCGATGATTACACGGTCGACCCCGAAGGCTCGATCAGCATCATCGATCTAGCGGTCGGCGTAACCAATCTCACCCAAGCGGATGTCGCGACGGCTGGTTTCGCCACTTTCAACGGCGTGCCGCTTGACCCAAGCATCCGCATCTTTGGGCCCGGGGCGACAGTCGCCATGGATCTGGAG
This sequence comes from Planctomycetota bacterium, assembly GCA_021730845.1. GTDB lineage: Bacteria > Planctomycetota > UBA1135 > UBA1135 > JAKFYL01. The sequence goes on from JAKFYL010000474.1 coordinate 3,918, forward strand.
CCCGAGTACATCGTTGTTTCTCCCGATGGGGCCACGGCTTGGGTCAGTCTCCAAGAGAACAACGCACTGGCGTTGGTGGACGTAAACACGGCAACCGTGACGGCGCTCCTGCCGCTGGGAAACAAGCGCCACAACGGCGGATTGCAGCTTTTCGATTTCGCTAGCCTGCCGACCATTGGCAGCACGGCGGCCGGCGAGGCGATCGAACTCGGAGGCTTCTCCGGTTTGACCTTCGAGGGCGTCGGTCCCACGGGCGGTTTGCGCTTTGCCACGCATGGCGACCGCGGACCAAACGGCGAACCGAAGGACGTCGACGGCGACGGCATCGCCGAGCGCCCCTTCGCATTGCCCGGCTTTCAGCCCGCGATCGTGCGCTTTGAGGTGTTCCCGGATACAGGCGCGATGAACATCTTGGAACAGATCCCTCTCACCAACCTGAACGGCACTCCCCTCTCCGGATTGCCCAACCGACCGGGCCCTGCGGGTCTGGCGCTGTCGGACGAGGAGCCGGTCGATCTATTCGGTCAACCTTTGCCGCTGGATCCGTTCGGTCTCGATCTTGAAGGCATTGTGCGCGACGACGACGGCTACTGGTGGGCCTGCGAGGAGTACCGGCCGTCGATCGTGAAGTTGCGTGCCACCGGCCAGCTGATCGAGCGCTACGTGCCGCGCGGATCCAACAAGGACGGCATCATGACCGGCTACGCGATCTTGCCGGCTGTGTATGCTCAACGCCGCGCGAATCGCGGATTCGAAGCGATCGCCATCGACGGCGGCAAGATCTACGCATTCGTCCAAAGCCCCCTCGACAACCCTGATTTGCCCAGCGACAACAACTCGAAAGCATCGCTCAACGTGCGCATCCTGGAGTTTGACCCGCAGACGGAAACGACCACGGGTCAGTTCTTATACCGCATCGAAGGCGCCGGAAGTGACAAGATCGGAGACGCGGTGCGCGTTGGCCCCGGATGCTTCTGGTTGATCGAACGCGACGATGCCAAGGGCCTCGCAGCCAAGAAAAAAGTGTTCGAAATCGACCTTGCCGGCGCGACGAATCTGCACAACCTCGCGGACTCGATCGTCGGTCCGGGCGGAACATTGGAGTTGATGTCGCTGGCGGACTTGAACAACGCCGGCATCGTCCCCGTCAAGAAAACGCTGGCTCTGGACTTTGCCGCGGCGGGCTATGACCGTTTCGACAAGCCCGAGGGCCTGGCGTTCATCGGAGACGGGCGGATCGCGCTCTTGAACGACAACGACTACAAGCTGCAGGGCGGTTTCGATCAGACAACTGGGTTGCTGACGCCCAATCCGGATCCTTCCCTGCCAGTACTGGCTTTGATCGATCCGCTGCGCCTTAGTCGCAGCAGCATCGATGCAAGCGACAAGGACAAAGGTGTCCGCGTCCGCAACTGGCCCGTGCTGGGCATGTACCAACCCGACGGCCTGGCCACATTCCGGTTGCTCGGGGCGGATTACCTGGTGACGGCCAACGAAGGCGACGCGCGCGACTACGATGCGTTTGCCGAGGAGCAGCGAGTCAAAGACTTGGTACTCGACCCGCTAGCTTTCCCCAACGCCGCCGCGCTCAAGTCCGATCCACAACTGGGCCGCTTGACCGTCACCAGCGCCACGGGCGACCTGGACGGTGACAACGACATCGACCAATTGCACGTATTCGGCGCCAGGTCGATTTCGATCCGCGACGCAGCCGGTGCCTTGGTTTGGGACTCGGGGGATATGCTCGAGCGCATCACGGCACAAGCGAATCCCACCAAGTTCAACTCGAACAACGACAGCAACAACTCCTTCGATACCCGCAGCGACAACAAAGGACCTGAGCCGGAAGGCGTGGCAGTCGGCGAAATCAACGGGAAATTCTACGCATTCGTTTGCCTCGAGCGCGACAGCGGCGTGGTGGCGTTCGACGTGACGAATCCTGTTGCGCCGACATTCGTGCAGTACATCACGACGCGCGATTTCAACGGCAATCCCGCCATCGGAACTGCTGGCGATCTCGGGCCCGAGGGAATCGTGTTTGTGCCCGCCGCCCAGAGCCCGACCAACGAGCATTTGCTCATCGTCAGCTACGAGGTCAGCGGCTCGGTGCGCATCTTCCGCATCAAGGTGTTGTAGGACGCCCACCCGGCTTGTCGTATCCGGTCGCGTGCGGCCGGGAATCGTGCGCCCGCGGCTCTTCGTTTCGTCGAAGGGTCGCGGGCGCGATGCTGCAGGAGTGCCGGTGTAGCCTCCTCCGCGAGCGATTGAACAGCGCCGGACAACTTCGAAACGCGTCGACACTTTTTTGCAGGCTTCGCCAAGCGTTTGCACGCGCGAAGCAGAGTGACCCCACTGGCAATTCGCCAGCTAGTCCAAGTCCCGCTCCGTGAGTCTTCCATGCTGCATCTCGCATCGATCGTTTGTGCTTTTGCGCTGTCGAGCGCCCCACTTGCTCCGCTGCCCGTTGACACCATGCCCAACCTAGTTGCGGCGGGAGAAGTGACGCCATATTCAGCGGTCTTGTGGACTCGCACCACGTCGTTCGGCCTGGTGCACTTTTGGATCAGCGAAAATGCGCAGTTTCAAGGTCCGACATTGCACCGTATCGCGCTGTCGCTCAACCCCAAACGCCCGGTCAAGGTGCTCGCCACCCCGCTCAAGCCCGGCACACTGTATTACTACAAAGCCAAGGACTCTGCCGGCACCATCGTGAGCGGCACTTTCCGCTCGGCACCCGCATCACACGCCAACGCGCACGTGCGCTTTGGCGTGTCGGGCGACTCGCGCGGAGACGTAATGCCCTTCGGTTCGGTATCCAATGCTGTCGACGCCGACCTGGATTTCTTCGTCATGCTTGGGGATACCGTCTACGCCGACGTTCCATCTCCTGCGCAGCCAGGTCTCTTGCAGGCGAAGACGCTGGACGAGTTCCGCCTCAAGCACGACGAGGTCCTGTCCTCTTTCCAAGGCATCAACGGCCTGGGTGAGCTGCGTCGAGCGACGGCCATAATGGCCACGATCGACGACCACGAAGTGACAAACGACTTCGCTGGCGGCGCCCATCCGTCGACGAATTCCCTGTTCGACTTGACTGGGAATTTCATCAACGAAACCAAGCTCTACGGCAACGGCGTTCGGGCTTTCGTCGAGTACTACCCTTTGATCCCGAGCTACTACGGCTTCACCGGCGATCCGCGCACGACTCTCAAGCGCAAGCTGTACCGTGAGCATCGCTACGGCAAGCAGGCGGTCGTGCTCATGCTGGATGCTCGCTCTTTCCGCGATGTCGCGCTGCCGCCCGCCAATCCTCTCGATCCGTCTTCGGTGCAGAATTTCCTGATTTCCGCCTTCGATCCGTCGCGCACGATGCTCAGCGCCAAGCAATTGTCGGACGTGCAAGCGGACTTGCTGGCCGCCGAGCAGGACGGTGTGCGCTGGAAGTTCGTGCTGGTGCCCGAACCGATTCAAAACCTGGGTGTCGTCTCGGCCTCGGACCGCTTCGAAGGCTACGCCGCCGAGCGCACGAAGCTGCTGGCGTTCATCGCTCAAAACCAAATCAAGAACGTGGTCTTCGTGGCCGCCGACATCCACGGCAGCTTGGTCAACGACCTCAGCTACCAAACCGCACCCGGTCAGCCGCAAATTCCCATCAAGGCCTTCGAGATCACCACCGGACCGGTGGCCTACGACGCGCCGTTCGGACCCACGGTAGTCGGATTGGCCTTTCAGCTTGGCTTGATCTCGCAGCAGCAGTTTGATTTGTACAACTCGTTGCCGACACCCGGCAAGGACGCGTTCGTGAGAGGTCTCGTCGACCAACAATTGCTGCCCCTGGGCTACAACCCGATCGGCCTGGAAGGCTCTTCACTGTCTGCGACTCTTCTAGAAGGCAGCTACGTCGCGACCCACGTCTACGGCTGGAGCGAGTTCGACATCGAAGCAAGCTCAGGCGCCTTGACGGTTACCACCTTCGGCGTCGATCCAGATTTTCCGCTGGCCCAGCCCTCTGTACAGCAGCGCTTTCGAGTGCTGCCTCAATAACGCAGCGAGCAAGTACGACTCCCAGGCGTTCCGCACTCCAAGCGCCACAACCAGGCGACCGCCATGGTCCGGGAACATGTTCGTCTTTTCGGGATCCGTTCCGAGACAACGCACATCGCCCCTATTCGACCCTGTGTTAACGCGGACCGGAACTCCTGGAGTCGTACAACTCTCCTGAGCCCGAAAATTGAGCTTCCGGTTCAGGCCGGACGCTTCTAGACCCAGACGTCGCAGTCAGCTCCCTTGACGCGCACGCGGTAGGTCTTTGCGGACTTGCACGCCACACCGATCGCCGCGCCCGTCGTGGGATCGAATTTGTAGCGATGCACGGGACAGACCGCGTACTTGCCTTCTGCCAACGGTCCGTCTTGCAGTTTGCCACCTTCATGCGGGCAGTGCCGGTCGATCGCCGAAAGTTCGCCGTCCACGCGGCACAGGATGATCTCCTTGCCGCCGGCTAGCGGATCGCCCACGGAGACACGCTTGGAATGGCCTTCGGGCAGCTTGTCCACGCCCTGGACGCGCAGCGGAGCGCCGCGCAACAGATCGAGAAGACGTCCAAACATGCTCGAAATGCTAGCATGCGCGCTTGACGATGCAGCCAGTGCTCGCCGTGCTAGCCGTCGGTCTGACGCCGCGATCGATTGGCCCCTTGACCCCCAACTTGGCCCGGCTGGCGGCCCAAGGGTGCATGGCGCCGATGGGCTCGATCCTTCCGGCCGTCACGCTCAGCGCCCAAGCGACCATGCTCACCGGGGCCATGCCCGCGCAGCACGGCGCCGTGGGCAATGGCTGGCTGGACCGCGAAAGCCTTGATATCGAATTCTGGAGCCAGTCCAACGCGCTCGTCTCGGGCGCCAAGCTGTACGAAACGGCGCGCCAGCGCGATCCGGGCTTCACCTGCGCCAAGATCTTCTGGTGGTGGAACATGGGCGCCGCCGTGGACTGGTCGGTCACGCCACGACCTTTCTACCCAGCCGATGGGCGCAAGATCCCGGCCGTGTATGGCTGGCCACCGTCCTATCCGGCGGCGCTCGAGTCCGAACTGGGTGTCTTTCCGTTCTTCGACTTTTGGGGACCCAAGTCCGGCTTGCCTTCGAGCGAGTGGCTGGCGCGCGCGGCCGCTCTCACGCTCGAGAAGCACAAACCCACGCTGACCATGGTGTACTTGCCGCACCTGGATTACTCGCATCAACGCTTCGGTCCCGAGGACCCGCGATCCAAGGCGGCACTCACGGAACTCGATCAACTGTGCGGAACCTTGATCGAACGTGCCCACGCAGCCGGGGCCTACGTCGTCATCGCCAGTGAATACGGGCTCGAGGCCGTCCAAACACCCGTCCACGCCAACCGCATGCTCCGCAAGGAGGGCTTGCTGGTCGTCCGGGAGACCCCAGCCGGTGAGATCCTGGATCCTTTCGCGAGCGCTGCATTTGCGGTCTGTGACCACCAGGTCGCGCATGTGTACGCCAAAACTGCTGAAGCCTGCGCGCGTGCGGCGGCCGTGCTCCGCAACTTGCCGGGCGTCGCGGAAGTGCTCGACCGGCGCGCGCAAAAGCGCTTTGGCATCGACCACGCCCGGGCCGGCGACTTGGTAGCCATCGCCAAGAAAGGCGCCTGGTTCACCTATTACTACTGGCTAGACGACGAACGCGCTCCGGATTTTGCGCGCACAGTCGACATCCACCGCAAACCGGGCTACGACCCCTTGGAGCTGTTCCTGGATCCCGCGCTGCGCTGGCCGAAGCTGCGCATCGCGCGCCGTTTGGCGCAAAAGGCTCTGTCCATGCGCTACCTGATGGATGTGATCCCGCTCGACGCCACGCTCGTGCGCGGAAGCCATGGCCGGCTGGTCGAAGACCCCCAAGATGGGCCGATCTTCCTGTGCTCGCGCCCCTTCGGAGAGTGCGGCGGGGAGCCGGCCCACGGGCTCTTACCGATGACATCGTTTGCTGGGCGCGTGCTGCAGCTCATGTTCGGCGACAAGGACTAGGATCCGGCTGAGCACGCGCGGGCGGTGCGCGTCACTTCGGTTCCAAGTGCTCGGCCCGCTGCGCCCACATTTTGCTCGCCGCGACGTCGCCCAGTTCGCCGGCAAGTTGGTGCAACGCTAGCGCAGTCACCGCGCGCGGAGCCAACTCGAAGGCGCGCTCCAAATCCGAGCGTGCCCCGGCTCGGTCGCCTAGCGCCAATCGAGCCAAGCTGCGATTGCGCCAGGCGCCTTCGACCAGCGGCCAGCGCGCGAGCAGCGCGTCGAGTCGCTGGCGAGCTACTTGTGGGCGTCGCTGCTTGAGCAACACGCCGGCCAAGTTGACCACGCTCTCGGACCAATCCGGGTCGAGTACGAGTGATCGCTCATAGGCTAGGCGCGCGTCCTCTAGTCGGCCCAGCTCTTCGAGCAGCGTGCCGCGCACGTGTTGGTAGACGTTCAAGCGCTGGACCGCGGCATCGACCTTTTCGTCGACCAGCTCGCGCGCCGCGCCACGCTGTCCTGCCGCCGCCAGGGCCACCATGCGCAGCCCGGGATCCGTGGCCAATGGCACCTCCACGCCAGGCCAAGAGAAGCGCTTCAGATTCGCCGAGCGCGCTTGGTGGATGCGGACCGAGTCGAACTTCGAAGGCGCCGGCGGGCGAACTTGGATGGCGTGATCGTGGATTTGCACGCCAGCCACGTCGAACACGGGCGTCTTGCGCATGTGGCACGCGACGCAATCGTTCCCGTCCATGTCGCTAGCGAGGTCGCGGCTGCAGCTCGCGCCGAGCACGTCGCCGCTGGACTGCGTTTCCTGTGCGCCGGCGGAATGGCAACCAAGACAGCCGGCGCGTGCTTGCTCGCGTTTGCCGGGTGCATCCAGCGCCGCGTGCGGATCGTGGCACGTTTCACAGGACATCTGCCCCAGGGGCACACCCAGGAAACACTTCGACTCCATCAGGCGCTCGAGATGACTGACGAAACCGATGTCGTCCGTCGGCTCCCCGGCGCCGAAAATGGCCGTCGATGAGAACATGTCCGTGCCCAGCGCAGCGTGGCCGCGCCGCCCGCGCTCCAAGGCCAAACGCGCATCGCCTTGCAAATGGCAGCGCCCGCAGGTGGATAGTCTGGCGCGCGGCTCAAACTTGGCCGGATTCAGAATCGGATCTTGGCCCGCTGGCGCCTCGCCCGCTAGCTGCTGCGAACGCCAAGTGGCATGACCATCCACATCTCCGTGGCACGCACCGCAGTCGATTCCCGAAACGGTCCATTCGGCGGCCGGCGCTGCATGCTGCGGCACGCGCGCGGCGGGCAGGTCGCTGGTGTGGCACGCCAGGCATTCGTCGGTGATCGGCGAGTGCAGTCGCAACTGCGGCATGATCGAATGCCCGGGAGCGAGCGCCAACTTCGTCGGTGCGTCGACCGATTTGGCGCTCAAACGCTCCAGAGGCGCGAAAAACAACGCGCCGCCGCGCTGCAACGCGTACGAGCGATCCATCACGCCAGCGCCGATGGCGAAAGCCACTTCGGCGCGAGAAACGCTGGGATTGGTTCCGGCATCCGCGGCATGTTCGACGAAATGCGCCTGCTGTCCCGCTGCGACGAACGAGTACTCGAGCTTGGCGAACCCGGACGCCAGGCCGGTTCCTGACAGCGCTTGCAACTCCTGCGCTTCCTGGGGCCGCAGCAACTCCAGTGTGCGCGCCATCGGGCTGGCGCGGTAGCTAAGGGCGATGTCCGGATGGCAGTCTTGACAACCTTGACCCGCCTGCCAGGTGGAGCGAGTCGGGGGCGGGGTTGGTTGCTGCGCCTGGAGCGAGAGCTGCCCCTGGAGCGAGAGCTGCCCCTGGAGCGAGAGCTGCCCCTGGAGCGAGAGCTGCGCCTGGGACGAAAGCTGCGCCAGGGCCAGCAGCGCCGCGGCCAATACCCCCACACCCATAGACCGCTCCAGAAGGACCATGCGCGATCATTCCAGCATCCGCGCCAGGCGCTCGCCAGGGCTAGGAGCGCTGCCTCCAGAGCACGGCTGGGTCGAACGGCGCTGCGCGCGGCCTATGATGCATCCAAGCGAGATCGAACCATGTTTTGCTCCACCTTGGTCCTCGCCCTGGCGTGCCAGGGACAGCCCGCAATTCCAAGCGCGCCCGGAGAGGCGACAACCAGCGCCGCGGCGCGGGAGTTCCTCTCGAAACTGGCGGGCGCGCGCGCAGTTGCTTGCAAGGCTACAGGGTCATGGATCGTGCCAGACGTACACGCGCCCGGTGCGGATCTGAATTGGCGAGTCGATGCGCTCCTGTGGTTCGCGCGCAGTGGGCAATTCCACGCGAGCACAACCTGGACCAGCGCCGATGCACCCGCGCAAGTCGGCACCGTGCTGCACGTGGAATCCGATGGAATCACCGTGCGCTCCTGGTTCGAGGGCGACGAGCAGGGCCGGTCGCAGCCAGCTCCCGCCGTGCCGTGGGTGCCTTTTCCTTGGCCGTACTGGTGGGCGACCTCCGAAAGCCGAGACATCGCGCACGACCAAACGCCTTTCGAAGTGACGGACTTTCCAGGCCGAGGCACGCCGCCCGAACAAACCGTGGCACTGTGGACACAAAGTCCACCGGGAACGGCATCCTCCACCGCGAATACGACTTGGACCTGGCTCGCCTTCGAGCGCGATACAAGCATGCTGAAAGCTTCGTGCAGCCTGACTTGGTTCCCACACGGCGTTGAGGTCTTGCTACTGGACTACACCCAGCTGCAGTTCCTGGACGAGATGCCGAAAGATCTTCCTAGGCCGCCGGCCCCTGGAACATTCCTTCCCCGGCCGCGTTAGGCAGGTATTGCCGGTTGGCGACGAAGCCGAGTTCGGGCACTGGATATTTCGAGTAAGTGTCCAGTACACGAGCTCGCCAATTCGAAAGATACCGGCACTGGGGACGACACTGGGCGCTAGACGGATCGGATAGGCGATCCGGGTGCTCCGAAGAGATCATCCCTGCGCACAAGACAAGGAACCATCCCATGCTGCGGGCAAAACGAACCAGCGGATTCACGATCATCGAGCTTTTGATCGTTGTGGCAGTCATCACGATCATTGCGATCATGGCGATTCCCAAGTACCAATCTTCCAAGCTGAGCGCCAATGAACTGAGCGCGATCGTAACGCTCAAAGCGATCCAGCAGGCTCAAAGTCAGGTCCAGAGCTCCGGATCGATCGATACGGACGGCGACGGCGCACCGGAGTTTGCCTACTTGGCCGAATTGACCGGCGCCATGCCGGCACGCGTAAGTGCAGGTGGAGCTCCCGCCGCGGGCATCGCGGGCGTCAGCGAGATCAATCCGCCCGTCCTGGCCGCCACGGTCGGATTCATCCAAAACAGCATCGTGACCAAGTCCGGCTACATGTTCCAAGTGTTCCTGCCCACCGGCGCAGTGGCCGGCGCGGTCGCTGCGATCCCCGAGGATCCCAACGGCGGCAAAGTGCTTCCTCCTTTCCCGGATTCGGACGCGGGCGAAGTCTACTGGTGCGCCTACGCCTGGCCGATTGCCGCGCGCAAGACGGGTACGCCCGTGTTCTTCGTCAACCAAGAAGGCGAATTGTTCGAATCGCCCAACCGCGGGGTAGGCGCCTATCAGGGCCTTGCGGTCGCGCCGCCCTTCGACGCCGCCTTCACGTTGCCTGGCGACATGTCCTCGCCCGTGGCTGGACTCGTCGGCGGCATCGCCAACGACGGCAACATCTGGGTCACGGTCAAGTAGTTCGGTCGACGCACCGAATCGGTACCAAGCGCGGCTCGGGCCTCCAGAAAGGGCCCGGGCCGCGCGCATTGCTTCTCCCAAGCGAGCGCGTTCGTGGGATCAGGACTCGCACGCGGCCGGCCCCAACGTAGATCCTGGGCGTGGCGCTTCCGCGCTCGGCATGCCAGGCTAGGCATCACCAAGTTCGATCCACTCGTCGCACAAGGTCCCCCCATGATCTCCTCGCTGCTTCTCGTGCTGCTTGCTCTGCCGATCGCGCAAGAGCCAGTCTCGCGCGTGCCGGCTTGACCCGTGTGACCCGGCGAAGGCCGTGCGGTACGTGGGACCGCGCATTCCGACGAGGAGCACAAATGGACGCTCGGTGGGCGCTGGATCCCCGGCATCGACGTGGATCGAGCACGCACTCGCACCACGCTGACGTATCGATTCGCGCCGACATTCACGGCCGGGGTCGAGTACAACCCCCTAGCGGATGACGTGGGCCCGCTCGCCAACTGGCTTGTCCTGCCCGAACGCGAACCCTGGCCCGCTTTGATCGTGGGCACGAGCTCTGATCGCATTGGCACTCCCAAGGGTCGATCCGTGTACGCCACCTTGTCCAAGGACCTCGAACAATGGACCGGACTGCCGATCGCGCCCTATGCCGGAGGCTCGTTCGGCAGTTTCGACGATGAAACCGTGGTGATCGGCGGCTTGATGGTGCGCTGGAGCGAGCGCGTAAGCTCCACGAGCCTTTGGGATGGCCACAACCTGCACCACGTCATCGAGACCTACATCGGAACTCGGCACGGTCTTGGGCTCGTGATCGCAAACTTGGACAACAAGTACGATTTCGGGATCTCGTACACCTTCAGCTTCTAGCTCTCGGGTTGGCCACGCTGCGTGCGCGCAACGGATGCTCGCGACCGTTGTTCTTGACTGGAAAAACGCTTGCGCCCAGCGAGTGGGCGAACCCGCTCGCTGGGCGCAGCATTCGGCACGGCGTCAGGCTACAGAGGCTTGGCGCTGTACTGCGTTCCCTTGAAAGCTCCCACGAGTTGCTCGGGCGTCACCTTCCCTTTCACCTTGACGACCGCGGACTTGGTGGCTTGATCGATGGGGCCGACTTCGACGCTATCGATACCGGAAACTTTGGAAAGTGCAGACCGCACTTTCGGGGGGCATCCGGCGCCTCAGGTCATCCCGCTGACGTTGAGAGTGATGGTTCGTGCGTCGGCCACTTCATGCTGGGTCGATTGACCCTTGCATGCCACGAAGGCCACCGGAGCCAGGGCCGCGAGGGCGAGAATGATGTGTTTCATGATGATTGGAATCGAGAACATGTAGAAAGGGTAGGCCGCGCCGACCATCGGCGCGGAGGAATACAGCCGCCTGCGAATCGCTTCGCGGGCAGCCCCAATACCATGCGGCCGGTTGGTGGCGTCCGCCCATCCGCCGGGCTCGATCCTGTCAAGGCAGGCAAGAGTTGGCCCAACAAGGCGAACGGGAGAAGTCCTTGCCTACGCCAGGCACACGCCATACCAGCCAATGCGTTAGCAGCGCCTTCGCCCCTCCGGCAACCAGTCGGAACGACCGCGTGAAGTAGCCCAAGTCTTCGTGGGACCAAGACCCTCCGCCGACGAGCGCGCCATGCAGACCGTGACAGGTGCATGCTCAGAGCCGATCGCCTGTCCGTTCCCGTTAGCCTCCGGCTTGACGTTGCACCGCGAGAAGTGCGCGGCGAGCTCGGAGAAGCCTTGCAACAGCGTGATCCGGTTGACGACCAGGCTCCATTCGTAGTCTCATGTCGGAGGAGATCCCAGTACGACCACGACACTGCGCGCTGCCCTCAACGCCCGGCAGAGGCTGCTCCTGACGCTGCTGGACTCCCTTGGCGGTCGCGTCGGCAACCTTGACTTCCAAAAGCTGCTGTTTCTTTATTGCCAGGATGAGGGGGCGTCCGCGCCTTACGAATTCGTACCGTACAAGTTCGGAGCATTCTCGTTCACCTCGTACGCGGATCGGCGCAAGCTCATGGAGCGCGGCCTGCTGGCTGACAACGAGCAGCTCTGGGAATTGACCTCCCAAGGAAAGGGCGCGCTCAAGGGCCCTCGGTCCACGACCAGCTCGGCGTCGACGTTCGTTCGTGAGCACCGAGAACTTCGAGGTGATGCGCTCGTCGCTGAGACGTACCGTCGCTTCCCGTACTACGCGACCAAGAGCACGATCGTCAAGAGCTTGCTGCACGGGGACAAGGCTGCGCTGGCCAAAATCGAGTCCGTGCGTCCGCTTCCGCGCGAAGCAGGTATCGCGACGATCGGCTACGAGGGGCTCGCTCTGGAACGCTACTTGAACTTGCTCATCTCGAACGGGGTTACGGTCCTTTGCGATGTGCGTCGGAACGCCATCAGCCGCAAGTATGGGTTCTCAAAG
>JAKFYL010000249.1 GCA_021730845.1 Planctomycetota bacterium
ACCAAAGCTAGCCAGCTCAGGACTCACTCCAAGTGCCGTCAGGCCTTGTAGAGCCGCAACGCGCACTTCGCTTGCGGCGTCCGATTCGGCCGCAGCGCGCAGGCCGGCTTGGGCAAGGCGCGCGCTGTGCGCCAGGTATTGCGTCAAGGCCTTGGCAGCATCGACGCGCACTTGGGCGCACCCATCGCCGGCCAAGCGTTTGCAGATGACATCCGCGGCCACCAGCGTCAGCTCGTCTTGAAGCGACGCGCTCGGCAGCGTCGCCAAAGCCCGCAGCGCGTCGCGCCGGCCGTTCACGTCGTCGTCTTGCTCGGCTAGGCGCAACCACTCGCGCGGGTCCTTGCGCTCGGTCAGACGCTTGACGAGCCAACCGTACTTGTCGAATCGCACCCAGGTTGGGCGCTCGTCGCAGGCTAGGAAAAACACCTGCTCGCGCTGCGTGAGTTCGATGCGCTGCATCCTGACGCCCAAGGAGTCGCGCACTTCGACGTCCACCTGGGCGCGGAACACTGCCGGCGTGCCACGCTCTGCAGCTTGGGTTTGGCGCACGGAAAGCCGCACCCCGCGGGCCTTGGAGTCCCACTTCCAAGCAACCTCGAGTTCCGGAAAGCCGGACTGCTCGAACCATTGCCGAAAGAACCAGCCCAAGTCCCGCCCGCTGACTTGCTCCACGACGCGCCGGAAATCACCCGTGTCGACGGATTGGCCCGCGTGGGCGCGCAAGTAGGCGCGGATGGCGGCGAAGAAGGCCTCGTCTCCCAGTTCGAAGCGCAGCATGTGCAAGCGACTGGCGCCGCCGGGATAGGTATGCCCGCCGAAGAACAGGTCCATCGGCTCGCGCCAGCGGTTCCACACCGTGGGGCGCCGCTGCTGGCCTTGATCCCCGTTCATGTAGGACTCTTGGCGGTCGCGCATGTTGGCGCGAAACGCGTCCACCCCGCGCGAGTGTTCGACGTACAGCTCGGTGAAATAGGTGGCAAAGCCCTCGTTCAACCAAATGTGCGACCAATCCTCACAGGTCACGAAGTTGCCGAACCACTGGTGCGCCGCTTCGTGCGCCACCAGGTCGAACGGCTGCCAATCGCGCCATCCGGCCTCGTCGCGGAGCATCGTGTCGGTCATGGTAGTCGCGGAGATGTTCTCCATGCCGCCGAATTGGAATTCTTCCACGCACACCTGCGAATACTTCTCGTAGGGATAGGGCTGGCCCGTGACTGCGGCGAAAAATTCCAAAATTTCGTCGGTTTCGCCGAAGGCCGTTTCCAAAGCGGACGCCAAGGCCGGCTCGCTCGAGTACGTCAGCGGCACGGACCCTGCTTGGGACTGGACCTGGGTGAATGCTCCAGCCGCCAGCGTGACCAAGTAGGTGGGATGCGGAAACTGCATGCGCCAATGTTCGAACACGCGCCCGGCGCCGGCCGATCCTGCATCCACGCGCGTTCCGGCGGCCACGCTGGTCCAACCCTCGGGCATGCTCACGCGAATCTCGGAAGTCGCGCGGTCGCTCGGTTCGTCGAAGCACGGAAACCAGCCGCGCGCGTCTTGGCATTGGCCTTGGGTGAAGACTTGCGTGGGCGTTCCTGCGCGAATTCCCGTGAACCACAGGCCGCGCCGAGGCGAACCGCGATAGCGCACGTTCAGCGTGTCGGTCTCGCCTTGGGGCACGGATTCCATCAACTCGATGGCGAGTTGATCGCCGCGGTGCTCGAAGGCCAGCTCGTTGCCCATTTCGTCCGTGACCGAGATCGTTTCCAGATCGACGAAATCGAGAGTCAGGCGCTTCAAGTCCGGAGTCTTGGACCAAAAGCGCACGCTGCACTGTGCCTCGAGTCGCAGATCCTTGGGGTACAGGTCCACAGCGATGGAATAGTGCTCGACGTCGAAGGGTTGGACCCGCGGCAGGCGTGCGACGAGTTTGGGAAAGGGCTCTAGACCCGAGGTCGACTTGTGAGTGGCACAGGCGGAAAAAAGGAGCGCAACGCCCGCAAAGGCCCGCACTAAACAGCGGCGAGAAGATTGGGTGGTCATAGGATCGAAAGGAGGATTAGAACACGTAGCAGCGCGGCAGCAGCCTGGAACACCGCCGGCCTTGGGCCCAAGGGCCGCGCCGCGGGCCCATTTCGCGCCTTGACCGCCAGCGGGGCGTAGTACCCTAGTCGTGCAGCCATGGAATTCCTGCTCGAATGCATCGGCTTTCCGCCCGATCACGATTCGGAGAGTCTGGCGCGTGCGGCCAAGGAACTTGGCGAGACGGCCGTCTGGCGCGGCCCGGGCGGCGCGCACTTGCGCCTGCCCTTGGGCCAAGGAGTCGAGGTGCGCGTGGACCGCGAAGACGCCGATGCGCCCTGGAGCGTCGTGCCGTACTTCGAATCGGCGCGCCGCGTGCGCGTGGCACTCGAGCGCTGGGGCGATTTGCCTGATTCGAAAAGCGACGCGCTGCTCGAAGGCTGGGCCAATCCCCCACTGCCGGGCAAGCTGGCTCATCCGTCCATGTCCCCGGATTCCTGGCCCATGAGCATGATCGTCACGGATGCGCGGCGTCTGCGCACCGAATTCGAATTGGGCAAGATCCTGGCTCTTTCGATGGCCGGATTCGCGCTGTGCGTCGATTCGATCGAAGCTGCGGGCGCGCACGAGGAAAGTTCGCGCAAATCGGCCAGCATTCAGCTACTGGGAGGCAGCGCCGCACCGGGAGGCTGCGTGGAACTAGACGCCGAAGTGCTGTGCGTGAACGAGTGGGTCAACCCGCTCACCGCACGCACCGTGCGCTTGCTCGAACTCGACGTGCCCGGAAAACCCTTGGAAGTGTTCGTCAGTCCATGGCAACTCGAACAAGATGGACTGGCGGTGCCAGAGCCAGGTAGCCGCATCCAGGGCGTGTTCTTGCTGACGGGCCGCTCGAGCGGCGGCCTCACCAGCGTCTCTGAGCGCCTGGGCCGCGGCTTCGGCTAGCGGCGCGTGACGACATAGGGCAGTTTTTCGAACTCGCGCTGTTCGCGCTTGGAAGCGCCGGCGCTGATGCGCAGCACGACGACATCCTCGGTGGTTCCGTAGCTCAATTCCGCATGGGATGGGACGCGCGACCGCGCAGCGGGTGCGTCGCCGGCGGGCTCCGCGCCTGGTTTCGCCGAGTGTTCGGCGTACTCCTTGGCGGTGGACTCCAAGGACGCGAAGTTCGTCGAGAGCGCTCCAAAGAACTCGCCCGCGTCGCGCGGGCTGTCCCAGGTCGTAACCCACAAGAGGTAGCGGGCGTTGCCCTTGGAGAACAGGACCATACGGTCGCCGTCCCAGCCCGTGGCCGCGTGGTTGGTGAAATCCATGCTCATGAGCGCCATGGGATTCGAAACGTCCAGGCCGCCGCGGCCGGCGGGCGGAGTGCACACGATGGCCGTCATCATTTCGCCGTAAGTGTCCTGCGCTTCGACTTTCCACTCGGAAGGTAGAGCGGAAAGGTCGACCTCGATGCGGCTTGGATGATCGCGCTTGGCTTCGTCCCAGTAGGACTCCGGGTGCAGGATCTGTTCGGTCGACTCGGGCCGGGTGCGAAACGCCTTGGTGATGCGATCGTTGGGGAGATCTCCGCCGGCCATGGCCGACAGACCGGAACCGCCGTTCAGAAAGGCCGCGCCTTGCAGATACGCCGCGATCAGGGGGCGCCACAGGATCATGGGCGCGTCGGCCATCGCCTTTTGCTGTTCGGCATCCAGTGCTCCTGCCTCCGCCAAATTGACTTTGTCCAAGTTGGCTTTGGTCCAGGCCTGCATCACGGCCGTCCCCGAGCCCTCGACCACCGACGCGTAAGCGAGTTCGCTGTCGGTGTCCTTGAGTTCTCCGCGCAGGGTCTTGTCCAAGTCGAACAATTGATCGTCGAGCGCGTGCCCCAGTTCGTGGGAGAGGATGACCCCGCCCAAGGAAACCGGCATCGTGTCCATGAGGTAAAAGGACTTGCTCGCTGGGTCATAAAAGCCGCCGACCTGCGACTCGACCAAGGCCATCAAGGTCGCGTTGAAGTCGTCCGTGACCGGAAACAGCCCCAGCAGTTTGGCCATCGTCTCGTCGCTGGCCATGTCCTCCGGACTCTGGAACTGGGCCTGGCGCTGCTTGGCATAGGCCACGAAGTCGGCCCGCGACGCCAACTTGACCGAGACGGGCTCGCGGAAGCGCTCGCCGCGCAAGGCCTCGATTTCGACCTGGATCTCGCGGCTGGCGCGTTCCAATTCGGCTTGCGACCAGGGCTCTTGAGGACGTACGCCAGGGGTTCCCAGGCGACCACATCCCAAGGACAGGAGCGCAGACAGGCAGGCAATTTGCAGCATGGACGGCTGGAGGCGAAGTGTTGGGAGAAGCGGACTCGCAGGGCGGCCGATCGGAGGCGCGCCCCGCCATGAGGTTCGGGCCAGTGTAGCGGCATTGCCTCCAAAGGTCCCCGGCAGTACGCTCCGGGCTCCCTAACAGTCCCACCACTACCCGTGCGCGCTCGAAGCGCACATTCTGGAAGCGGTGCCCGTTCGCCAAGCTTGGGAAAGCGCGGTCTGTTCCGTCAGGCTTGCCCGAGAGTGAACCGCGCCGATAGCGAGCCGCAACTGCATGTCGCAACAAAAGCAACAATGGGGCAGCCGCCTGGGCGTGATCTTGGCGGTCGCGGGTTCGGCCGTCGGCCTGGGAAATTTCCTGCGTTTCCCCGGCAACGCGGCCCAGAACGGCGGTGGGGCCTTCATGATCCCCTACTTCATCGCCTTCCTGCTGCTGGGGATCCCCATCGGTTGGGCGGAGTGGACCATGGGCCGCTACGGTGGACGCAAGGGCTTCCACTCGGCCCCGGCCATCATGGGCGTGTGGGGCAAGGGCGCAGTCGCGCGCTACATGGGCGCCTTTGGCGTGCTCATCCCGCTGGCAGTGTACTTCTACTACGTTCTGATCGAGTCGTGGTGCTTGTGCTACTCCTGGAACTACTTGCGAGGCGGCATCGGCATCGTCGCGGGGCAGCCGGCCGAAAAGCAAGTTGAAACCGCCAAGCAATTCTTGACCTCGATCACCAGCTCGGACCAGAACGGCTGGTTCGCAAACGGCGCACTGCACCAAAGCGTCGTGTTCTGGATCATCGTGTCTGCGATCAACATCTATTTCGTATTCCGCGGACTCTCCAAGGGTATCGAGAAGTTCTGCTCGTGGGCCATGCCGATCATGGCGGTCATCGGAATTGGCGTGCTCATTCGCGTCTTGACGCTGCCCGCTGATCCGGTCAATCCCGATGCGCAGAATGTCGCCGCCGGCCTCAATTTCATGTGGAATCCGGATTACAAGACACTGAAGGATCCACAGACATGGCTGGCCGCAGCGGGTCAAATCTTCTTCAGCCTTTCGGTGGGCTTCGGCGTAATCATCAACTACGCCTCGTACATGCGCAAGAAGGATGACGTGGTGCTTTCCGGGCTGACCGCCTCGGCAACCAACGAGTTCTTCGAGGTGGCTCTAGGCGGAATGATCACGATCACGGCCTCGGTCGTCTTCATCGGCGTGGCAATGACCGCAGACAATACAGGGGGCACGTTTTCGACCGGTTTCCAAGCGCTGCCGGTGGTCTTCGCGCGCATGCCGATGGGCAATTTCTTCGGCGCGATATGGTTTTTCATGCTGTTCCTGGCGGCCATCACCAGTTCCCTGTCGATGCTTCAGCCCACGCTGGCATTCCTGGAGGAGGCCCTGGGAGTCAGCCGCAAGCTCGCCACGACTCTGCTCTCGGGCCTGGCCATCGCCGGCAATCTGTTCGTGCTGTATTTCAGCAAGGATTTGGTGGCCCTGGATACGATCGACTTTTGGGTCGGGACGTTCATGATCTTCATCGTCGCCGGGACGCAGATCATTTGTTTTTCCTGGGTGTTCGGCGTCGACAAGGGCCTGAAAGAAGCCCATGAAGGCGCGTCGATGCGCATCCCAGGCATATTCCGCTTCGTTATGAAGTATGTATCACCGGCCTATTTGCTGGTGATTTTCGTGCTGTTTTGCGTGAACAAGTTGCCCCCGTACCTCGATTCCATACTGGGAGACAAAGCGAATGGCGTCGAACCCAACCCCGCGGCGCTGTACACCTGGGGCGTGATCTTGGGCACAATCGCCTTGCTCATGGTGCTGACAGCCATCGGCTCCAAGCGCTGGCGTGCGCAGGGCCTGGACCTGGATGGCAAACACGAACCCGACATGGAGCCCCGTTCGCTGCGCTAAACTTGATGCCCTGCGTGGCTCAACTCCAAGGAAATCTCCCATGACCACCCAAGCGATTGTCTTCATGACCATTTCCGTGGGATTCGTCGTGATCCTCACGTTCTGGTGCTTCAGGCGCGTGCTGCAGGCGCCCAAGGAACCGGCCGAGCAGGTCAAGGACTTCCACAGCGCATGAGCCCGCTGGCATCCCAAGTGCGCACGGTACAGGGACTGGATCTGGCCGCGGAGCGCGCACAACTCGGGCCGGCCCTGGAAGAAGCCGTCTTGCGCGTGCTGCGCAGCGGCCAGTACGTGCTCGGCCCTGAGGTCGAAGCGCTGGAGCGCGACCTGGCGCGAATGCACGGCACGGCCCATGCCGTCGCCGTCGGTACGGGTACCGATGCACTTTGGCTCGGATTGCTGGCGCTGGGAATCGAGCCCGGCGACCACGTGCTCACCAGCCCCTTCACGTTCTTCGCTTCGGCCGCTTCGATCGCACTCATTGGCGCAGTACCGCGCCTGGCCGATATCGACCCGGATACCGCGCTGCTCGACATCGGGGCCGCCCGCGCCGCGCTCGACGGCCGCACCAAGTGCATCTTGCCCGTGCATCTGTACGGTCAATTGGTCGACATGCGCGCCTTGCGCCAGCTGGCTGGCGGCAAGGGCATTTCGATCCTGGAAGATGGAGCCCAAGCCGTGGGCTCGCGGCGCGACGACTATGCCTGTGGACAAATCGGAAACGCGGCCACGTTTTCGTTTTACGTGACCAAGAACCTTGGGGCCGCCGGCGAAGGTGGCATGGTGATGACGCAAGACGCCCAGGTCGCCCAGCGCCTGCGGCAACTGCGCGATCATGGCTCGCCGGCCAAGTACGTCCATGCGAGAATTGGCACGAATTCCCGGCTGCACGCCCTGCAAGCCGCGGTCTTGAACGTGAAGCTGCCGCACCTGGAGCGCTGGAACGAGCGCCGCCGTCACATCGCCCAGCGCTACGACCAAGCGTTTCGCGGCAGCCAGAACGTCGTCCCGCTCTTGGTCGCACCCGGCGCGGTCCACACCTACCACCAGTACGCGGTGCGCATTCGCGGCTCGCGCGGGCGCGACCGAGTCCAATCTGCACTTGCGGAACACAAGATTTCGACGGGGGTGCACTACCCCACTCCAGTTCACTTGCAGGAAGCCGCGCGCTCCTGGGGCTACGCGGCCGGGGATTTCCCGCACGCCGAAAGGCTCGCGCGCGAGGTGCTGTGCCTACCGGTGCACCCTTTCCTGGCCGATGGAGACGTTGATTACGTGGCGGAGACGCTGCTGAGCGAAGCCAAGGATTGAGGTTCCTGGAGCCGAAAGCCTTGCCCGGCGGCTCGAAAGGATTCTAGGCTAGTGCCTCGTCCGGGAATGCCCTAAGAGGGAGTTGCCGGGAGTTGCATGGAAAACGCCAACCGACCACTGAAAAGCATCGGATCCAGCGCCCTGGAGATTGCATGGATGACGCTTGGCGTCAGTGTGTGCGCCCTGTCGGCTCTAAGCTTGCAGGCGCCCGGCCTCACCGCTCCCAAAGCAGGCGCCAGCGGCAAACAGGCTCCTGCGAACAAGCCAGCCCAACCCGCCTCTGGGCCTGGAGCGCGCCCTCAGGGAACAGGCACTGCGCCCGACAAGACGAAACCCAAGCCGCCGGCGCAACCAGGGGTGGTCGTTTCGACGACCGCGCCGACCAGGTCGCCGCTGCCGCCCGACGCGGATGTGACCTACTTGCGCACCGCGGACTCCAACCAAGACGGCTGGCTTTCCTTGGAGGAGCTGGAGCAGAGCTTTGGAATCGACCGCGATGAATTCCAGCTCTACGATCCGGATCGCGACGGACGGGTGACCCAAGAGGAGTTCAGCTCGCGCTTCGACTTCGTGGTCGAAGCCACGGGCTGGTTTCGCCCGCCCAAGGAAAACAAGACTTCCAAACCCAGATTGCCCACCTCCACCGTGGAGCTGACCGCGGTTTACGATTACTCCGGCGACGGGGCTTTGGATGTGAACGAAATCGGAGCTGCTCTGGTCGCGTTCGCGCGGCCCGGGTTGTCGCGCGACGGCGTGCTGGCGCTGCTGGACCGCGACCAGTCGCGCAAGCTGCGTGGGGAAGAGGTGAGCGAATTCTTCGATCTGCTCACCAATGCGGAAACCGAACCACGCCCGGCGATCCAAGCTACTTCGATCGAAGAGCTGTTCGGCAAGCTCGAGGACCGCGGACTGGGTCAAACTACGCAGGTCATGCCACCTCGGATTGCCGGTCCGGTGCCTAGCTTCAGGCGCCTGGACCTCAACGGCAACGGTCAAATCGAACTCGTCGACTTGGAAGCTCTGCAGGCCCCACTGATCTTGCGCATTCGCCCGAGCCCCGTGCTAGCCGCGATCGACCAGGACGGCAATGGCAGCGTGAGCCCCGAAGAATTGGCCTTCGCCTTGGGCGAGCAACGCTAGAGCGCAACCAGCGGCAAGAGCCGCGGCCCGCCCACTGGATCGGCCACGGCGAATTCTCCGCCTTGCTTGAGCGTGACGCCGGCAAAAGTTCCGTCGAGGCCAAGCACGTAGTAGTTCAATCCGAACGACGGCAAGCCGTGTTCGTCGACCATCTCGCCCTGGCGAATCGCGAGGCGCTGCGCTTGGCGCACAACGCGGCGCAGCACTTCCAGTCCGGCTTCCAGAGGCGTCGCGCCCTGGCGCATGAGTTCCACGGCCGCGAAGCTCCCGTTGGCGAGGATCGACGCTTCCCCGCGCCCAGTGGCTCCTGCGCTGCCCGCTTCCTGGTCGCAGTACAAGCCGGCGCCCACGATGGGTGAATCCCCCACGCGGCCAGGAATCTTGAAGGCCAGCCCCGACGTGGTGGTGGTGCATGCGATTTGACCGCGAGTCGAAAGCGCGCTGCAGTGAATCGTGCCGGTGCTGCGTTTCGGCCTGGGATCGCCGGCCACGCCGCCACGCGCTTGCAGCGGACGCCCGGCCTGCGACTTGCCGGCGGGCGGCGCTAGCCAGTCATCACCGCTCGACAGACTCTCTTTCCATTCCATCCACAGCCGGCGCGTCGATTCCGTGAGCAGTTCCGTATGCGGATGCCCGTGAGCGCGGGCGAATTCGTAGGCGCCACGGCCGACGAGCACGCAATGATCGGTGCGTTCGAGCACCAAACGCGCAACTTCGCTGGGATGCAGGATGTTCTCGATGCAGGCCACGGCTCCCGACTTGTGCCAGGGTCCATACATGCAAGCGGCGTCCAGTTGCACGACTCCATCTTCGTTGGGTAGTCCGCCCAGACCGACGCTGGTGTCGCTGGGGTCCGCCTCGGCGACCTTGACTACGTCGATGGCCACGTCGAGTGGATCGCCGCCAGATTGCAAATTCGCGTAGTAGCGCTGCATGCCCGGCAAGGCGTTGGCGCTGCCGATCAGCACGGGAAAATCCTTGCGCGCGCTGTGCGCCGCGACCTTGTCCTGGCGATCGCGCGCCCCCGGCGTGGCATTGGTCGCCGCCCGGTTCAGGTCCGCGGCGTGGGTCGTGCTGCAGGCCAGCGACGCAGCCAGGGCTCCTGTACCCAAAAAGACGCGTCGGTCGATGCGAGGCTCGGAATGGGGCATGGCAGTACGGTTCTTCTTGTTAAGGACTCAGCGTTGGTCAGGGCGGATGCGCAGACACTCGATGCGGGCCCATTCGCGAGCCGCGGTGCACCACTGCAACCAGCGCTCCTTGAGTTCGGGATCTCCGGCAGCTTCGGCGGCCTGCACGCGCACCTGCTGCTCGGCGTCCAGCGAGCGCAGGATGCGGTCCAGGTCCGTAGGTTTGGGATCGGCCAGAACCAGCGCGGTCGAGAGGATTGCGGCCGCGGTGCGGCGCATTTCCTTGGCGTCGACCATGTCCATGCGGTCCAGGCTGGTGTGATACGCGAAATCCGTGAAGTGCCAGAACAGCGCGGTCGGGATCTTGCGCTCGATGAAAATGTCGTGGTCGCTGCCGCCTTCGTACGGATGTTCGGCCGTGGTCCAAGTGGAACCAGCGACATTGGCGACGTCGATCAGGGCGCAGCGGGCAATCACGGCCAGCGCATTGGGCAGCAAAGAATCGGGCGACACTTCTTTCTTGCCCCAGGGAGTGTGTTCGTCCGGCGGTAGGTACACAAGCGCCGCCGGATCCGGCATGCGCTCGAGGAGCGCGATGGCGCCGGTCTTTTCCATCGACTCCCCGGTCATGTCGGACGAGAGTCCGGCAACGGGCGTCATGTCGGTGGAGTCGAGCCAAGCGCTGGTTTGCCGGAATTCGTCGCCCCACAAGAACACCAAGGAACGCGAGGGCCAGGCCAGCGTTTCCTTGGCGAGCAAACCGGCGAGCGAGATCGCGCTCTCGGCCAGGCCCGCGACGCCGCTGGCGTTGTCGCACGCTCCCGGTTCCTGCACGTGGCTGGCCACGGTCACGGCTTCCTGCGCGCGGTCGGTGCCTTGCACCACGGCCGCGAGCGTGCGCAACTTGCGGTCGTCCCAGCGCACTTGGCCCATGGCCTTCAACTTGGCACCCTCGGGGCGTTTGGCGGCCTGCGCGATGATCTCCAACGAGCGTGGAGAAATCATCAGCACGGGCAAAGGGGTGCTAGCTGGAAGCTGATGGTAGTGGATCGCATCCAGGTGTCGATTCTTGCCCAGCGGATCCTGGTTGTAGGTTTCCAGGTATCCAGAGACCACGCCCAGCGCTCCCATGGCGTGCGCGCGCGACAACAGCGCGCGCGAAGGCACGGCCGAGGTCACGAGCAGCGAGCCCTTGGTCACGCTTTCCAAGTTCGAAGCCACGGGTCCTTCGATTTCGAAGGAGTCACAGTGCACGGGAAGCATCACCCGGTCTATGCCACTGGGCTGGTCGAACGCGTGCAGGGTCTTGGGCTCGCCGGCTCCGTGGAGCACGAGACTACCCGCCAAAGGCGTCCAGGCCTTGACCGGAAAGCGACCCGATTTGCCCCAGTGCGGCGCTTCCAGAGGCGTCTCGATGAAAAACAGCTTCAGGCGTGGATCGGTGCCGAACCCGGCGGCAGCTAGCTGGCCGTGCAGCTTCTCGAGCACGGCCTCGTAGCCCTCATTGCCTGGCGAGCGGTAGTAACCGTCGACGAACTTCACGAGCGCCATGGCGCGCTGTTCCTCGAAAGCGGCGTGGAGCGACTTGGCAAAGCGCGCGGTAACGGTATCGCCAGGGGCGACTTTGGGTCCGCGGTGGTTGGACTCCAAGTACCGCGCGGGGCGGCCGACGGCCGTCAGGGCTGCCAAAGCCTGATCGGGAATGGGATCGGGCCCTGAGCGACAGCTGCCTGCCTGCAATGCCAAGCACAGGACGAGCGCAAGGCCCAGGCCGGATCGAGCCCGGCGCCAAGGCGCAGGCTCACGCGGCTGGGGACGTACAAGCAATTCGAGACAACGGCGGGAATCCATGCTGGCGATGTACTCCGTTTCTTGGGACTACAGGTACTTGCCGATCAACAGGTCGAGCTTCGCGCGCGCATCGGGCTCGATGCGCTTCTTGTCGGTCATGATCGCGTACTTCAAGGCCGAGGAGCAGGCGCACGTGCGATCCTTGGGCAACAGCGCGGTAGCGGCGCGCACGAGCGCGCGCGCGTTGCCGACGTTTTTGTGCATGACGGCCACCACCGCCTCGACGGTCACGTCATCGTGCCCTTCGTGCCAGCAATCGTAGTCGGTTGCCATGGCAACGGTTGCGTAACACAGCTCGGCTTCGCGCGCCAACTTGGCTTCCTGGATGTTGGTCATGCCGATCACGTCCACGTTCCAGCTGCGGTACAACTTGGACTCGGCGCGCGTGGAGAATTGGGGCCCTTCCATGTTCAGGTAGGTGCCGCCATCGTGGGCTTTCAGCTTCAGCTTGGCCGCTCCGGCAAGCAGAGCCTTGCGCACCTGCGCGCACACTGGGTCGGCGAACATCACGTGCGCCACGACTCCCCCACCGAAAAACGTGTCCGCGCGATGCCGCGTGCGATCGATGAATTGATCCACGATCACGAAATCCCCGGGAACGATGTGCTCGCGCATGGAGCCCACGGCGGAGACCGAGAGGATGCGCGTCACGCCAAGCTTCTTGAGACCCCAAATGTTGGCGCGAAAGTTGATTTCGCTGGGCGCAATCCGGTGTCCACGTCCGTGCCGCGGCAGAAACGCCATGGCTTGACCGTCCAGGTCGCCCGTTACGAAGGCATCGCTGGGCGCGCCAAAAGGCGTCGACAGCGAGACTTCGCGCACATTCGACAGGCCTTCGATGTCGTACAGCCCCGACCCACCGATCACTCCAACGACTGCGCGTTCGACCATGTGCCTCCTGAGAGAGAATGCTCTGAGCAAGTATGCCGGCGCAGATGGTAGCCCAGCGGGCCCTATTTCGCGGACTTCGAGGCGCGCTGCGGGTCGCGCGGCCGGCGGGGCCTGGAGCGCTCGTGCCCGCGTTCGCTCGGCTTGGCCGCCGGAGCACGCTTCTTGGGCGCAGCGGATCGCGCGCGGTGCGGCGGCACCCCGCGGCTTTCCTCCCGCGCCACCCCTTCCCAGGGACGCGCCAGAAGTCTGCGCACCACCAAGGTCGCGTAGGCCCCGCGCGGGAGCTCGAAGCGCAAGCGCACGCTGCGCAGTCCACGGTTGAGCGAATCGGGTTCCGGCGGGCGCACGCGCATGTGACTCGCTCGCACCAGCAACGGACGATCTTCGCCCTTGAGTTGGAACCCGCTGACACCCTCGATGTGGAACTGATCTGCAACCAAGCGTTCGGTGGCCAGGGCTTCCTCCAAGAGTTCGCGCTGCAGCGGGTGTTGGACGTCCTCCAGGCGCGGGCCGGGCAAGCGAAAGGTCTGCATGCCCGCCTCGGGCACGAACGGCCCCTTGGGAAAAACCAGCGGACCTTCGGCGCTGAGCAGTTCCAAGCGCTCGTCCGGTTTGGTGATGCGCCGCACGTAGGCGCACACGGCGCGGTTCCAGATGTGAGACTGGAAAGCGTACAGGTGAATCAGGCGCAGGCGCGAAGAGACATGGAAGAATGCGCCGCGAAAATCGTCGCGATGGGACTTGAGGTACGTGAACACCGAATGGTGTTCGCGGAACTTGCCCGCGATTTCACGGCAGGCCGTCCAGTCGCCCCAGTTGCGGTCCAATGCGCTCTTGAAGGACTCGTTGCGTTCATCGTCCGCCCCCGATCCGGCAGTCAACAGCCGGCGCAGGGCCTTTTCGTGTTTGCCGTGGATCAAGTCGAGCGCGATCCAGCCTTGGCCGTAGCGCAAGTTTCCGAAGCGTTGGTCGTCGAAATAGTGGATCAACCCGCTTTCGCGCACCACGGGCAAGCTCGTCCGGAGCGTGTCCAGCTCTTCCGCGCTCAGTCCGCGCACGATGATCTCGAAGGCGTTGCCAGCGCTCGCGCTGGAACTGAGCTCGGAACGGGCGAACCCAACGTTCTCGATGCGCAAGTCCTTTTCGCGCAAGCGCACTTCCCGCCCGGCGCGCAAGGCCATGTACTGCACGGTAATGCCTTGCCGATCCTTGAGACCAGCCATGCGCACGTCGCCCGCCGAGGCACCGGCCGCATGTGCGAGCACCTGCGCGGCCTGCATGGAGGTCAACTTGCGTTTCGAGACGCGATACACGCGCCAAGGACCCGATTCGACCAGGAAATCGGGCAGTAGCAGTTCGCGGACGCGGAAATCTTCGAGTTGTTGCTTGATCTTCATGGAACCCCGGGGCGGACCTTGGCTAGCTGCTTGAGGGTGCGCGTCAGGTCGTCGGGTACTGGTGCGCGCACGACAATGCGCGCTTGGCGTCCAATGGCCGGAAAATCCAACTCATGCGCGTGCAGGCTCAATCGTGCCAGCAGCGGCCGCTCGGGGCGACCGGCTTTCTGGCGATATTTCGTTTTCAGCTCGGATAGCAGCAGGCTCGATCTGCGCCCATACATCGAGTCGACTGCCAAAGGAAAGCCTTCGTTGGCCAGATGCACCCGAATCTGGTGCGTTCGGCCCGTGCGCGGTTCGCACTCGACCCAGGTAAATCCGCGGAAGTGTGTCACCGGTCGAACGAGGGTGAGCGCGGCCTGCCCGTCCTTGTGCACGGACTGGCGGTGGCGTTGGTCACGGCTGGACTTGCCGAGGGCACGCGCCGCCGCCGGCCCGATGGGCAAGTCCAGCGCCAACCAGCCATCGGCCGCGCCGGCTTGCGAAGTCTTGGCGGGAAGGCGCAGCTCCCCTTCGACGAGGGCGAAGTAGCGTTTGGTCACCAGTCCGTTGTCGAAGGCCACTCGAATGCCGCGTTCGGCTTCCACGGTCTTGGCGACCAAAACGCAGCCGCTGGTTTCCTTGTCGATCCGATGCACGAGTCGCGGCCGATAGTTGGAGCCGCTGGGCGGCGAGTCTCCCAACAACTGGAGCGCGCCCAAGAGGCACGGGGCTTGCGGCTCCCAGCGCTCGGGTTCCACGGGCAAACCGGGGGGCTTGTCGAGCACCAGGCAGTGTTCGTCTTCGTACAGCACGACGGGCGGCTCGGCCGGCGCGCTCCAGCCATGGTCCTCGTCCAGGGCCTCTTCGTCGAAATCCACCGACACCACGTCTTGGAAGCCAAGTCGCACCGACGGCCCGACCACCATGGCGTTGACTCGCACGCGGCCGTCCCGAACGGCTGCGCGCAGCTCGCGCTTGGAAACGCGCGGGTAGAGCTGGCACAGATACTCGTCGAGCTCGATGCCGTCTTGGCCGGCTTTGATGGTCAGAAATTGCGTCACTGGCGGCGCGGTTGGAGGGGTGGATTTCGACGAGGATGCGAGAACTTCCGTGACCTCAACGTTCGAACAAAGCCGGTTTGAGCGCGCCGACGTAGGGCAGGTTGCGGTACTTGCCGCCATAGTCCAAGCCGTAGCCCACCACGAACAGGTCATCGACTCGGAAACAGCAAAAATCGGGTGCGATATCCACGGCGCGCCGCTCCGGCTTGTCCAAGAACACGCACGTTCGAACTTCCCGGGCGCCGCGCGTCTTCAGTTCGCTTACCAAGGCGTTCAGCGTGCGCCCGGAGTCGAGGATATCGTCGACGAGCAGCAGATCCCGGCCCTTGATCTCGCTATCCAGGGGTAAGAACTGGATCTCCAAACGCCCGGGAACCGTCTCCTTGCCGTAGCTCGATGCGGCCACGAAGGCCAGCTCCAAGGGAATCGGAATGCGACGGATCAGGTCCGAGGCAAAAATGCACGAACCTTTGAGCACCGACACCACCGTGAACATCCGGCCGCGGAAGGTCGAAGTCACCTCCAGCGCCACGCGGTCGATGCCCTGCCGGATCTGAGCTTCGTTGAAAAGGATGCGATCGACGTCGTCGTGCACGGTAAGAACGCCTCTTCGCGCAAGGGGTTGGGACAGGCAGCGCTGCCGCTGGAAGCGGCACCAAACGCCCTCCAGGGGAACCGTTAGCGCCAGATGTTCGTCCCCCATCCAGGGCGCCGAACGGCGCTCTGCACGAAGGGCCCATCGAGGGGGTGAATCGCGACGCAGGGGCTTGGGAGGGGGAAGAGTTTACCGGTTTTTGAGGCTGGAATCCGCTTCCCTGCTGCAAAGTAGCGGGCCATGCCTAGCAGGCAGCCTCCGGGAGCGGTCGTGCTGGACGGCTTGGCTGGATGGACTCTGGGGACGAATCGGACGCGCGCGAACCAGCGGGCTGAAAAATCGCAGTACGGCTGCCGCTCCAACGCGAGCTTGGATTGCAATCTGGAGCGGGCGCGCTAGATTCAAACATAGGCGAGCGGAGTAGCTCCGCTGGATTTCCCGGCTTCTGCCACTGGCAGGCG
>JAKFYL010000003.1 GCA_021730845.1 Planctomycetota bacterium
TAGTAGTACATGGCCAGCACGCTTGCGGCCGCGTCGCCGGAAATGGATTCGGCCGAGAAGAAGCCCGGGATCTCGGCGGCCTGCGCCGCGCGCCAAGCCAGATCGCCAACGCTTGCCTCCGGCGCAAGCCGCGCCTGCGTGTCCACCACCGTGGAAGCTAGACAGCTCGCGCAGGCCGAGGCCAGGAGCGCCGCGAGCAAGCGCGCTCGTTTGGAATCAACGCGCATCCTGGTTCTCGATCGCTGGCCCCACGCAGCGTGCTCGCAGCGCGATCCAAATGCGAACACGGTCGTTCATCGAGATCACGCCCAGTTTGTTGGGCGCTTCGACGCCGTAATCGGACAGCGCCAACTCGGTCTCGCCCTCGACTACCAGGCGCTTGCTCTCGTCCAGCCGCAAGCGCACCGACATGGAAAGTTCCCGGCTTTTGCCTTTGATGGTCATCGTGCCAAGCACGTTGCCGCGCAAGGTCGGAGAAGTCGGCCCCATTCCCTGCTCCCCTTCGGGCACGTAGCTCTTGATCTGAAAGTCGAGTTCGGGGGCTTGTTGGACCGCAAGCAGTTTCAACATTTCCTCGTCACGCGCCGAGTTTTGGGTGTTGAGGCTCTTGGATAGCACGCTGACGAATCCGGACAATCCCTGCGCTGGCTGGGACAGCCGCACAGACCACTCGCCGCGAATCGATTGCGACGTGCCGCTGAAGTCATGCAGCGTGCTCTTGGCATCGAATCCGACCCGAGACAAGCCTGGAAGGACGACGAAGCGCTGCAAAGCCGCGTAGTCGAATCGCTGGGATGGCAACTGGAACGAAAGAAAGCCCTTCGTCTGGTCTTGGGGGCTGCGCGTCGTCGTGTCGTTTGGAAGGCTCCCTAGTTGGTCGCCCTGGCCTTCCGCGACGGCAAGCGCAGCTCCGGATGTGGCCCCCCCGGTCGCCAGTTCGTGGCCAAGGCCATCCCGGCTGAGATTTCCAGCAGCCTCGAGGCCCGGGGCGGATTCCAATTCTTGGGTACTTTCAGGCGCAGCTTTCCGATTGTTGGAAATGGCCGAAGTCTGGGCGGGGCTCCCCATGTCCTGGCCCACGGAACCCGGCGGGGTCTGAATCCGCCGATCTGTTTCCAGGGCGCCGAGTCGGATCTCGAGCCCGTGCTGCAAGGCTTCGACGCGCGCGCTCATGGCGCGCAGGTCGCTACCTAGCGCCGCAATGGCTTCTTGGGTCGTTCCGTCGCGATGCGACGCGGACGATTCCAATGCGGAATGGCTGGCGTCCAGTGCCCCACCAATGGACTGCGACAGAGCCTGCAAATCGAGGCGCAAAGTGGCCAGATCGTCCTGCATCACCAGCAACGTATCGGAGGCGCCGGTGGGGTTCTCGACACCCTGGCTTACGGTGATCGTGATGTGCTGCTTCGCTTGCGCCCAGGCATACAGTCCGGTCACCGCAAAAGCAGCCAGCGCTGCCCATCCAATCCAACTGCTCACGCGTTGCGCCATGCCGGGTTTCCTTGGGTTGACGGACGCTACTAGCAAGTTTCGGGCCACTCTCTGGGCCCGTTCCCGAACTAGCTTGCGGTAGTTCGCCATGTGATTGGCACGAAAGGTGCAGGGAGCCCGCTCTCACCCATACCTCGCCAGCGCATGCGATTCGTGCCCCACAACCGATCCCAAGCTGGGGTTCTGCTTTCCTTCGTAGCCTGCGCGACGGCGTACTTGGGCTGGCAGCAGACCCAGCTGCAGATCGACTCCGAGAACCGCGCCCTGCGCGTCCCACATTCCGCCGATGCGCTGGCGCTTGCGCAACGCGAGCGCGACTTCGGCACGGATGCAGTCCTGCTGCTCTGCGTGGCTGCTCCAGGCGACGTCAAGAGGCCGCTGTCGTTGGCCGAAACCAGCGCTCTAAAGAGTCTTCAAGCCGAACTCAGCCGATCTCCTTGTGTTCGCAAGTGGACCCCACTTCCACCAAGGACTACTGGCTTCCACGACATGCTCGTGGAACTGGTCCCCGACGCAAGCCGCGGCACGGAACCAGCAGTTCGCGAGGTCGAACGCTTGGGACGCACTTACTCCCAGGGCCTGCGACTTGCCATGACAGGCATTCCGGCCGTGGAAAGCGACATAGCTTCCGCCGTGCAAGCCGAGCGTGTGCTCATCGTTCCACGCATGCTACTCGTGCTGTTCGCAGTGCTGTGGGCCTGCTTTCGCAACTGGAAAGTGGCTATCGCGGTACTGGCGCCGGGGATCGTCGGCATCATCTGGACCAGCGGGATCTTTGCTCGGCTGGGGCATCTGCTCGACCCGGTCGCCGTGCTGCGCGATCCCGTGTTGCTCACGGTTGGAGTTGCCGGCGGAGTGCAAATCGCGGAGAGCTTTCTTCGACACCGTGGCACCACGAACGATGCGTGGACTGCAGCGCAACAGTCGGCCGTCGACATCGCCCGACCCGCCATGCTGGCCGCACTGACGACCGTAGTTGGGTTTCTGTCTCTTGTAGCCCAAGTCATGCCGGCCGTCATCGATTTCGGTGTGTTCGCCGCCCTGGGCGTGGGCATGACGTTCCTGTTGGGTTTGGTGCTGACGCCCACGCTCTTGGCGCTGCTTCGAACCCTCGCCCCACCAAGCTACGAACGCAGCGAGCGCCCTGCCATTTCGCACATGGCCGGAACTTGGCTCCAGTCGCAGGCCTGGCGGATCTTGATCGTCGTATCGCTTGCCGCCCTCTGGAGCGCGGCCCAGTGGCCCAAGCTGCGCATCGACAACGACCCTCTGGCCGTGTTGCCGCCCGAACACCCACGCAGGCAAGAAACGCAGGAAATTGCGCAGCGACTGGGGGGTGTGGAGCTCTTCGAACTGTATGTTCCCGCTGGCCACCGTCAGACGCAGGAGGGCCGCTGGAAATTGCTCCAGGCCCAGGCCTTGGCCGTGCCTGGCGTTGCCGGACATGCGGGGCCCGCGCGCCAATCGGCAAACGGGTCGTTGGTGATACCCGCCATGCTCGCACCGGGCGGAGCTGGAAGCCGCGAGCCGCTGTTCCAGGCCGTGGACGAGCGCATGCACGCTCTGGGCGCCGACCCAGTGCGCAGCGTCGGAACCAGCGTGCGGATGACTCGCGATTCGGTGCGCCTCATTCGCGGTCAGCTGCGCGGGCTGGGATTCACCGTGCTGGCCTTGTGGGCCATCTTCTGCGCTGCTTTGCGCTCCGTGAAGCTGGGCACACTGGCGATCGTGCCCAATCTAGTGCCAGGCGCGCTTCTGTACGGCGCGCTGGCTTGGGACGATCGCCCCATTACCGTAGCCACGGCCATGATCAGCTCCGTGATGCTGGGGCTGATCGTCGACTCGACGATCCACTACTTGCATCACTACAAGATCGGCCGGAGGCTCGGTCGCGACGCACGCGCTGGAATTCGAACGGCCATGGATCGTACCGCGCGTGGAATCCTCATCACGGCGCTGGTCTTGGTCGCAGGCTTTGGAGTCGGTGCCTCCGGTGCGCTCGAGACCACCATCGAGTTCAGCCTGCTTTCCAGCGTCACGGTGCTGATGTCCGTGGCCAGTGTGCTGCTCATCTTGCCGGCGCTGTTGCTGGTATTCGACGCTCCAAACAAGCTTGCGAGCACAAGTGATGCAATCTGAGCGCACAGACGCATTGATCATAGGTGCCGGGCCAGCCGGGTCCAGTTTGGCGCTGAGACTGGCACGCCTTGGATGGCGAGTCGCGCTTGTAGATCGCTGCCACTTTCCAAGGCCAAAGCCATGCGGTGAGTTCCTCAGCCCTCAGTGCCGGCCCTTGCTTCAGGAACTAGGCGTCACCTCGGAACTGGAGGCTCGCGGCGCGCGATGTGTAGATGGAATGACCCTGCACGGACATCGGTACGCTGTGCGCGCCCCGTTCACTTCCGTGCGCGGAAGTTCACCGCCCGGCGGTGGACTAGCGCTGCGCCGTGAGGTCCTGGACTCAGTGCTTGTCGATGCCGCCCTCGCCGCAGGAAGAGTCGAATGGCACCCGGGCTGGGCGCTCACAGGACTGGTTCAAGACGGCGCAGGCAAGGTTTATGGCGCGAGCCTGAGAGATCGCCAGGGAGCCACACGCACGATCTTGGCCCGTGTGACAATTGGCGCGGACGGAATACGGTCGATGGTGGCGCAGAGCCTGGGAGTACGCGAACGCATCGATTGGCTGGACAAGCTGGCGCTGACGACACGCATGCGTGGTCCCAAAGACACCGGATTCTCGCAGGTGCACCTGATGGAACGCGGATACTTTGCCGCGAGTTTCGTCGACGACGGACTGCTCAGTGTGAACCTAGTCGTTGATCGAGGTGCCTTGCGTGAGGGCCGGCTTTCTGCCCAATCTTTCTTCGAAACCTCGGTTCGGGCATGCCCGTCCATGCGTACGGTTCTGGCCGGCGCGACCCAAGTCGAGCGTCTGCGCGGCGTGGGCCCGCTCGCCTTCCGAACCTCACGGCAAGTGTTCGATGGAGCGGCGCTCGTGGGCGATGCTGGCGGTTACATCGACCCGCTGACGGGCGAAGGCATCTACTTCGCGTTGGTTGGTGCCAAACTGCTCGCCAATCACTTGGGGGAATTGGGGCTCCGGCCAACCTATTCCAGTGCTGATTTGCAGGCCTACGTGCGGGATCTGGGCCTGGAAATTCGCGGCCGATCCAGATGCAGCCTTACTCTGCAGCAAGGCCTGCGCAGCCCCAAACTGGCGCGCCTGATCATGGCGTTCCTTGCAGCCCGTCCTCGGGTAGCCGAACTCTTGGTAGCACTGTCTGGGGACTACGTGAGGCCGCGCGATCTTGCACACGCGGGCTTGTGGATCGGGGCGCTTCGCGCATGAGGCGCTTGACTCGCGCCGCCGCATTGAGTGCGCCATTCCTTGGGGCGTTGGTCGCTCTGACTTGGCGCGAATCGACACGCACCAATCTCTACGAAAGCGTTGCAACCCAGGCGGCTCCCATGTCACGCCCGCTGGTGGGCGTGGCGGATCTGGGACAGCTCTTGGGAGTTCAAAGCGTTGAATCCGGCACTTGGGTCGTCCTGGGTGAGGACAGCGTGGTGCGCTTTCGCCGCCCGAAGGCCGCTTGGGTCGAATGGTCGGTGAGCGGGCGCTTTCGGGCTCGAATGGGATCCTCGGAACTTGAACTGACTGCGCCCCAGTTTTCCGATGGCGGCGGACCGCTTCCGAGTGGCGGAAGCTCATGGCGCTGGAGCAGCGCCCAGTCGCCGCGGGCCCATGATGGGATTGCCGGTGTGCGGGAGGTCGAGTTCGATGGCGGATCCGTATACTGGATTTTGGGCTCCAAGCGACGCATGGCGATGCAAGGCCTCTTGCTTGTGACGCAACCCATGGAATTGGAAATCGCACTGGATCTCGTCCTGCTCCCAGAATTTGCCTCCAAGGATGACTGATTGAAGCCCAGGCCGAAGTTTGGGTTGCGCGCGCGGATGGGCTGGATCTTCGGATCCGTCGCGGCACTGTTGGCAGGGCTCTACGGCGTGGCTTGGCACTCCACCGCTGGTCTGCAGCGCGAGATGGGCAAAGTGGTGGAAGAGACGCGGGAGGAACTGCTGGCGTTGCGATTGGAACAAGCACTGCAGCGCGTGAAAACGCAAGACACTGGGCCGGCCCTGTTCGCGGAAGCATCCGAGCTCTTGGATCAATTCAAAAGCCAAGCGCCCACCGACGATCCCTCCGAAGCAGAGCACGAGCACGACGAGGACAACCTCGGCCTCAGCGTGCGTCGACAAATCCAAGCGCTGTTCTCGGAACCGCGTTTGTCCGCCAATCCCGCCGCCTGGAACGAATTGGAATCCACCGTGACGGCCTTGCGTCGAGAAACCGAACACGAATCCGAAGAAGCCGTGCGCGATGCCACGACGGCGGCGGGCAGGACGCGCTCGACGATTTTCACGGCCATGTTGCTGTTCTTTGGGGTACTGCTGTGGATTCTCCAAGCTGTATCCCGTCAGGTCGTGAGTCCGATCCTCGAGTTGACCAATGTGGCCAAGCGCATCGGCGCCGGCCAAACCAATGCGCGTGTCCCGACCTATGGCAGCGGTGAAATCGGTGAGCTAGGTCACGCGTTCAATGCCATGGCATCACAAGTGGAGCATTCCAAGGAAGATTTGGAGCAGCGCATTCAAGTACGCACCCAACAATTCCTCCGTGCCGCGCGTCTGGCGGATTTTGGAACATTGGCGGCTGGGATAGCCCACGAAATCAACAACCCGTTGGCATCGATCGCGGCTTCCGCAGAGGGCCTGGAGCGTCGCATAGCCGACGGACGCATCGATCACGCACAGCAGCGTGAGTACCTACAGGTGATCGCTTCCGAAGCGTTTCGGGCCCACGCCATTGCATCGCGCCTGCTCGAGTTCGCGCGCCATGATCCGGGCCCGAGCACTCCAAGCGACTTGATGGTCGCCTTGCGCGAGATCCAGTTGCTCTTGGCTCCGCGCTTGGAGGCGCGAGCGATCCAATTGAAGACATTTTCTCCGGCCTCGTCCTTGGTTGTGATGGGCAACACCTCGGAGTTCAAGCAGGTCTTGCACAACCTCCTGGGCAATGCCATCGATGCCAGCCCGCACGGAGGCACGATCGAACTGCGCTGCATGCGCGAAGGATCGCTCGCGGTCGTGGAAATCCAAGACCAGGGCCCCGGCATCGCCCCGGCCGACAAGGAGCGCATCTTCGATCCATTTTTCACCACCAAGGAACCAGGCAAGGGGACGGGATTGGGGCTCTCGATCGTCCATCGCATCGTCGAGAGCTACGGTGGTTCGGTGGACTGCGTCGATACGCCAACGGGCGCGCT
Source organism: Planctomycetota bacterium (assembly GCA_021730845.1). GTDB lineage: Bacteria > Planctomycetota > UBA1135 > UBA1135 > JAKFYL01. Next base: position 6,819 of record JAKFYL010000003.1, read on the forward strand.
TTTCCGTTGGACCATGCCGCTCCTTGAGGGAGGCAGGGCATGAACGCCCCCGAAGTCTTGGTGGTCGACGATGACGCCACGCTGGCCAAAGTACTGTGCCGTGAATTGCAGGCCGGTGGCTACCGCGTGGAGGCGTTTGGTTCCTCCACAGGAGTGCTCGAGCGAATTGGGCGCGATCCACCCCAAGCCGTCCTGCTCGACCTGCGCTTGCCCGGGCAAGGAGGCATGGAACTGCTAGCTGCCATTCGTGCACGCGACCCCGATCAGCAAGTGGTCGTGTTTACGGGTCACGGTTCGGTGACCTTGGCGGTCGAGGCCATGCGAATGGGCGCCTTCGACTTCCTGGTCAAGCCGGTGCAGCTCGATGTCTTGGAACAGACCTTGAACAGGGCCGTGCAAACCTATGTTCTATTGCAGGACAATCGCCGCTTGCGACGCGCGGTGCAGGGCTCGGATTCCCAGCCGATGCGCGGCTCAAGCCCGGCCATGGCCGATCTGCAAGCGCTCGTCCAGCGCATCGCCCCAAGTCCCGGCCCGGTGCTCGTTCAGGGTGAGCACGGAACTGGAAAGGAGCTGGTCGCGCGCTCGATCCATGAATCCAGCGCACGGCGCGATCAACCATTCGTAGTCGTGAACTGCGGCGCGATTCCGGCAATGTTGGTAGAAAGCGAGCTATTCGGGCACGAACGCGGAGCCTTCACGGGAGCGGATCGTCGACGAACCGGGTTGTTCGAAGCGGCCGATGGCGGAACGCTGTTCCTAGACGAGATCGGTGAACTCCCGATTGCGGTGCAACCTGTGCTGCTGCGTGCGCTGCAATTTGGCGAGATCCGCTCGGTGGGCAGCGAGCGCGTGCGGCGTGTCGATGTGCGCGTCGTTGCTGCCACGAATCGCGACTTGCTTGCACGCATCAAGGAGCAGCAGTTTCGTGAAGACTTGTACTATCGCATTGCGGCGCTTGTCGTCGAGGTACCACCACTGCGGATTCGCCCTGAGGACATCGATGATCTGAGCGCGCACTTCTTGAATCGCTCGGCGACTCGCATGGGCCGCCGATTGAGCTTGGATCCCGCCGCGCTCGCGAGGCTCAAGGACCACGATTGGCCCGGGAACGTCCGCGAACTGGAAAATGCTTGCGAGCGCCTGGCCGTGATGTGCGTTGGAACTGAGGTGAAAGTCGCTGACATCGAACGCTTCGTCATGCGTAGACCCGATGCCGAGGGCCATCTGCCGACGCTCGATCTCGCGCGACTGGAAAGCATCGCCATCCATGAGGCCATGGCGCGCCACAGCGGGGACAAGCCCGCGGCGGCCCGGGCCCTGGGGGTCTCGCTTTCCACTTTGTACAACAAACTCGAGCGCTTGCAGTCGCGCTGAAGGGCAGGAAAGTCGCCTGCATGAGCCTCGGCGGGCCTCCTGGGCTGGAGCTCTTCCGGCGCAACGGACCACCGCAGGCTATGATCGAGAGACGCCGTACCTCTACCGACGCCCGCAAACACCGCCGCAACACACCATGGTCCATCGCATTCGCGCTCGATTCGCAGCCGTAGCTCTTCTCACTTCCCTAGCGTGGGGCCAGAGTTTCAACATCGACGTCGGCGACAATCTGATCCTGTTTCCGGTGCCGCAGCCCAGTTACTCCGCCGCCGCGAATCAAACCGGCGTTTGGAACTCGGTCAAGTGGCCCTACAGCGCCAGTCTGGTTGCCCTCGACGGGAGCCCTACCTCCGTCACGACCAGCAGCACGTCGTCTTCGTCGTTCAACTACTTTCCGAGCACGCTCACCGGGGACGACTACAACTACATGGTCGACATCCAAAACCTGCCTTGGCTGGGAGGCCCCTGGACATGGACCTTCAACGGGCTCGCCAACGGCAACTACGCCATCTACACCTACGCCTGGGCGCCTGAGAACACGGGCTTCTTGACCCGCGTCGATGTACTCGGTTCGTCCAATCCTTTCCAAGACGTGGGGGGATTCTGGAGCGGCTCGCCGCATGTCTTGGGGACGACGTATGCGTTGCACAACGTCACGGTCACGAACGGCACGCTGCAACTGACGGTCGACGGCTTGAACTCCCACGATGGATCGGTCAACGGATTCCAATTCGTGTACCTGTCGTCCACGGCTACCTACTGCACGACCAAGATCACGTCGCAAGGTTGTGTTCCGGCCATTGGCTCCACGGGCGTGCCCAGCATCTCCGCGGGCAGCGGATTCGTGATTTCGGCCACGCAAATCGGGGCCAATCAGAACGGCCTGATGTTCTATTCCACCAACGCAGCCGGCAGCAGCCCGTTCCTAGGCGGCACCCTGTGCATGCTGCAGCCGATCGTGCGCACGCCGATTCAGAATTCCCAGGGCGCCTCGCAGTGCAGCGGAAACTTCGCTCTGGATTTCAACACTTGGATTTCGTCGGGATTCGACACGAACTTGGTGCTGGGCGCCGATGCGTACGCTCAGTATTGGTTCCGCGACCCGCCCGATCCTTTCACGGTGGGCCTGACGGACGCGCTGTTGTTCACGATCCAGCCGTGATCCGCGGCTGGCGGCTTTTGAGCCAGGCCAGCGCAGTGCAGATACTGCCTGCGGCGACCACCGATGCGCCCAAGGGTAAGTCGAACTGGAAGGACAGCAGGATCCCGCCGATCACCGACAGCAAGCCGATCCCGCAGGACCAGGCAAGGAACCCATTCATGGAGTGGGTAAGCCTGCGCGCGGCGATGGGCGGCAGCACCAGCAGCCCGAAAAGCATGGTGGGTCCCAAGATCATCGTGCCCACGCCGACCGTCGCGGCACACAAAGCGTGCAGAGCGATTTCGATGGGCACGACCCGCTTGCCAAGGGACAGTGCGAATTCGCGGTCGTAGCTGACCAACACCAAATTGCGGCGCTGCCACAACGTAGCGAGCAAAACGATGCCGAGCACGATCGCAATCGTCTCGACCTCGTGCAAGCCGACTCCCAGCACTTCCCCTTGGAGCAAGTCTTCGACGTGCGACTTGCCAACGGGAGAAATTCGGCCGAACAAGTAGGTCGCGGCGTTAGCGACGACAAAGGCTCCTGCGACTCGACCCACTTCGCTGCCTTGACCCCGCCGGCCCATCGCGGCCAGACCCAACAGACCGGCCAGACCGAACATACCCGCCCACACGAGCAAGTAATTCATGACTGCGTGGGGATCGGAGAGCGCGGCGTCCAACGTGAGCCCGCCAAGACCGATCGTCGCTACCCACCACGGCAACATGACGTAGCCGAATACGACTCCGGCCGCGGCGAACTGCGGCAGCGTGATGCCGTAAAAACTCATGCGACGCAGCCACAACAGCGCACCGATCCAAGGACATACCAGCCCTGCAGCGAGCGCGGCAGCGATCGCGTAGCGAAACAGGTCCAACCGGTCCGACCAGCTTGCGTCCAATGGGCCGTCCTAGTGCGCCATCCGGCGCGGATTGCTCGGAGCCAAGGGCGCGAAAATCTCGCGCAACCATTCGGCGTTGTGCGTGTCTTCCAGCTTCGCAAACTTGACACTCCCGCGCGACACGACCAACAGGCCTTGCGCGACCCGCCGCACGAAATCGAGGTCGTGACTGACGAGCAGGATCGCGACGCCGTTGTGGTGGAGTTCGCACAGGATTGCGGCGATGCTGGCCGCTGCATCGCGATCCACGCCGCTGGTCGGCTCGTCGAGCAACAAGACCGTCGGATGCGTGAGCATGGCCCTGGCTAGCAGGACGCGTTGCCGTTGTCCGCCCGAGAGCGCGGAAAACGCTTCGTCTTGGGTGGCTAGCATGCCCACTTGCTCGAGATAGCGCTCGCATTCGGCTTGGTCCTCGGCGCGCAGGCGCCCCAGGCCCGTCAATCTTTGCCCGGCCCCCATTTCAGCCACCTCTCGGACCGTAAGCGGGTAGTTTGCATCGAGCATCCGACTCTGGGGCACGTAGCCGAATTTCGCGCCCGAGCGCTCGACTCTTCCGGCCATGGGCTCGAGCAGTCCCAGGATGCCGCGAATCAGCGTCGACTTTCCGGAGCCATTGGGACCGACGATTCCCAAGAAAGTGTCCGGATGGATCGACACATCGACGCTCGAAAGTAGGGCGCGACCTTCGTACCCGAAGGCCGCACCTTCCACACGGACGATCGCACGCTGATTCAAGTACCTCTACTTGGTCGCCGCTGACTTGGCGAACGCTTGCTCCAAACGATCATGAATCAGATCCATCATGCCGACCCAATCGTCGGCACCCTTCATGCCGGCACACTGGTTGGGCAGCACGACTGCCTGGACCCCAGCGGCCTCCGACACGCGCGCCAGGGTGTCGTTGTTGGACCACTGCGCGGAAAGAATCGCATCGCACCCTCCGGATTTCATGTTTGCCACCAACTCTGAAAGGTGTTTGGGCGTGGGGGGAATGCCGGGCTTGCTTTCGAGCGTTCCGACCGATTCCAGTCCGTAGGCCTCGATCAGATAGTCGTATTCGGAATGATAGGTCGCGACCTTGCGTCCTTTCCAGTCCTCGGCCATGGCGCTCCAGCGCGTCTGGGCTTGCTTCAAACGCAACACTAGGCCCTCGAAACGCGCGTCGTACAGCGCTTTCGACCCCGGATCGACCCGCACGAGTCCCTCGTACACTTGGGTCGCCATATGCAGGCCCGCGCGCGGATCGAGGTTTATGTGGGGATTGCCCTGGGGATGGACGTCACCCGCCTGGCGGGAGAGTACCGCAGGCGCCTTGCTGACCGTCCAGCCCTGCGCCACCGACACGAAACCCGGGCTGCCCGGTTGGACGCGGGCGTTGCGGCAGGAATGGAGCAAGCCCGGCACAAAGGCAATCTCCAACGAAAGGCCCACCTCCACGAACATGTCCGCGCGACTCATGGCCACCAAACTCGATGGCCGCGCGGTGACGGAATGCAGGTCTTCCTTGCCGCGCGAAATGGAATCGACGTCCACACGTTCGCCGCCGATTTCGCGCACGAAACCAGCCAAATCGGGGATCGTTGCCAGTACCCGAACGCGCTCTTCGCTCGGTAGCACGAATGCCACCGCGCTGGCGCCAGGCGCCGTTCCAATACCCGCGGCAGAGGCGATGAAAAGCAATGCTTGGATCATGGGATCAGCCTCTTACCAGTTGATGCCGTGGCCATGGGAACCGATGATCGCCGTGTACTGCAGGGCGACGCGGTAGGAGTCCTCGTCAGCGGTGTCGTCGTTGCTCCAAACGCCAACCAGCCGCAGGCGATGGTACTCCGACAACCAGCGTGTGGTGTACAACTCGATCTCCGAGAGTTCCGTTTCGGCTGCGTCCGATAGGGTGGCGCGCGAATACTGCACGCCCGCGCTGCGATACTTGCTCCAGGCATAGTCGAGGAAACCATAGAATCCGAACACGGTCTCGTCCTTGACATTGAGGCTTTCGTCCCCGTTCGCCGGCGTGCCGTCCGGATCCAGAACCGAAAGCTCGATATCGCCTGAATTGGCGAGCGCCTCGACACCTAAAGTCCAGCGTCTTTGGCCTGTGTCGTCGATCCAGCCGTAGGTGAGATCCACTCCGAACACCTCATTGCCAAGCTCCGCTTCGGACAAGTCATTGACCTCGTCGAGCACGGTGTACTCGGGAATGATACGCGCGGAAGCGCCTAGTTGCAGGGTGCCGTTCTCCGATACGTCGCGGAATGCCGTGACGCGACCGGTGAAATTGAGATCCCCAAGATCCTTGCGCTCGTCGATTTCCAGCGCGACATCCGCCACCGGATAGGCGGCTTCTTCGGGCAAGAGGTTGGCGAATACGCCCAGCGACCAGCGCAACGCGGATTTGTCGCCCACGGCGGCCCACTGGTCGTACTGCACACCGTCGCCCTTGACCTCGTCCCCCAGGTAGGCGCGCAGTGCCAGCGGGCGTTCCAGGGTGCGAAGTTCGTGAACGTGAGTCTGCATCTGCTTGCCGAAATCGATGAAGAATCGGCCCGCCCGCAGGGTGGTCTGGGAGCCTAGGCCCACGTAGTGCACCGCGGCCTCTTCGATGTTGAGACCTTCCTCTTCGGCTGCGCCGACGAAATAGGCCCAGGCGCTGGGATCCACCCAAGCTTGGGAGGCGACTTCCAAGATGCGCAGCGATAGATCGAAACCGTCCTCGTCGGATCCACTGTCGAGATCCACGTAATCCAAAGCTGCGTCGACGATGAAGGAAAATGCGGGATTGAAAGCGTTCGAAAACCGATCTGCCTGGCCCGAATCGGGGCCCGCTTGCTTGGCTTGGCTGGGCACGCTCGGCATGCCGGGAGTTTGAAATGCGGGGCCTTGGGCGAGCGCCGAAGGAACCGCTGCGGTTGCTAACAGAATTGCAGAAAAAGAGATACGCATGAGGGAACAAGGAACTGTGGCCTATATCGAGAAAACAAAAGTCGGCGGCAAAGCTCGCGCTGCGAAAGCAGTTCGAGGGCGCGTACCGAGGACGAGCGCGCTAGTGCGCCGTTCCACGGCCCGGCAGTCGCGCGAGTCGTTTGCACGAAACCCGCAGCGGCGCCAAAGGAGTCGACGTGTTTCCTAGACCGGAGGCGAGTGTTTGGGTGCCAGTCGCAGCGCCCCGATAGCGCAAATGCGTGGCGTATCTTCCGGCCGCAGCACGACTCCCGTGCAAGCAACCATCCCCGCCCAAGCGTGCACCGGCAACGACGGCGCGGCTTTGGGCAGGTTCTTGCCGGTCAGCTTGCAGTGCTCGTGTTCCTGCTCGTGGTCCGGGTGCCCAGGCGCATCGGCCGCGGGCGCGTCGGCGTGATCATCGAACAAGACGGCCAGGCCGTCTTGCAGATCGATGTCGATGAGCTCTCCGTGGCTGGCGCAAGCCACGTGCATCGTCGTGGCTTCGTGCCACATCAGCCATGGTGCCTGCACGACGAGCAGCACGGCCAGCAGCCATCCCAGGCTGCGACAGCGATACCGATGCTTGCTTGTCTGCTGCGCGCCCATGCCAACGCCTAACGGCCAGGACCTGATTGGAGCATCGGCGCCCCCAACCTGTCCAGCAGGCCCGGCTCCTAGGCCCTCGAGCGCGCCTGCGACACCATGGACCGCCGATCTGCGGCCATTGGCGTATCGGATACGTGCTCCCAAGAGCGTAAAAGGATGGCAAGGAGCGCAACCAGCCATGGTGATCTTGTGTGGAGTCGAAGAGTCTGCTGCATCGATCGAGGCTGCACGAGCTGCTGCGGCGATCGCCAAGCGTACAGGTGACTCGCTTTGCCTGGTTCATGTCCGGGACACCGTGCTGCCGGCACTCGCCCCGGGGCTGGGCCCGGTCCCGTACACGGTGCCGGCTGACTTGGAAGCTCAACGCGTGCGCGCCCTGGCGGAATTGGAGCGCGAGAAAAAACGCCTGACCGAGAGCTACGGCATCTCCGTGACAACCCAAGTTCGCTTCGGGTTGCCGGATTTCGAGCTCGACCAGGCCGCAGCCGAACTCGACGCGAGTTTGATCGTGGTGGCCTCGCTTGGTCGTCGATCGGGCTCGATGTGGCGCATCGGAAGCATCGCCGACAAGCTTTCGCAAGGCGCCAAGGTCTCGGTGCTTATCGTGCGGGATCCAACGCCGTTCGATCACTGGGCGCGCGAGAATCGACCTCTGCGAGTGCTCATGGCACTCGGGGATGGAACGACCACCCAGCCTGGGCTAGCCGCGATTGCAAATCTGCGTAGCTCCGGTCCCCTCGAAACCACGCTGCTGCATGTGTACGACGCCACGCATGAAGCGCGGCGGCTGGGAATGTCGGAGCCCTGGGAAGCCCGCACCAAGACCGCTATCGAGCAATCCCTATCGCGCGACCTTTCCCGGCGCTTCGCCGATGTAGGAGAACTCCCCAAGGAGGCTTTCATCGCCCAACCGCCTCACACCAGTGTCGCGGAGTGCATTGTCGAACGCGCTGCGCGCTTGTCGAGCAATCTGATCGTGGTTGGAACCCACGGCCGAGGCGCTCTGCGTCGCAAGCTGCAGGGCTCGGTTTCCTTCGGTGTCGTACCGCTGGCCGAAACCAACGTGCTGGTAGTGCGCGGTACGCAAACCAAAACTGCGCCCACGTCTGCGCCTAGGCCCCTGCGCAGTGTGCTGGTCGCCGCCGACTTCTCGGCCACGGGCAAACGCGCCCTCGAACAGGCGCTGTGCATGGTCCCTGAGGGCGGCAAGCTCGTACTCGTGCACATCTTGCACCCCGAGCCCATCCCCGGCGGCATGGTGCCGCAATATCGCCTCAAGACGCAACCCACGGACGAGCAATTGCGCATGGATCGTTCGCTGGCAGATGCGGAAATCAAGCAACTGCTTGCGCTAGTTCCAGACTCGATCGAAGGAAAATCCGAGGTGGTCATCGCCGAGAATCCCGCACGTTCGATTCTCGAGGCCGCGGATCGGCACGCCGTGGACCTGGTGTGCATGGGTACGCGCGGCCGCGGAGCCCTGGCAACGGCCATGCTTGGGTCCGTCGCACGCGAGGTGGCGCAGCGCTCCCATCGCCCGATCCTGCTCGTGCCCCCGGCACTCGATTCTTGATCGATCGACGCAGCCGCAGACGGCTACAAGGGCTCCGCGCCCAGTCGTACCCCGCGAGCCCGGACTCCCAGCGCTATCGGTCTCCTACCTTGGGCCCGGGGCGATGGCGATACGGCCCTCAGGTCGCCGCTGACTGAGAAACCCCCGCTCCCCATGCGCTCAAGGGGCCATGCTGGCGCGTCCAGGGCTCTGTTCGGCACAATGCTGAGGCTGCGGGCCCTCTTGGCCCGCTTCTGAATGAGGCATGCAACTTTGGATCCACTGGGGACTCGAAGACTTGCCTCTAGCTCTTCCTGCCTCGGATGCTCGATGACTGCTTCGATCCCTCGTGCCGGTAGAGAATTCTCCTAGCCCCTATTTCTGAATCCAATGGGCAAACGCCTCTACGTCGGCAATTTATCTTTCGAAACTTCTGAAGAAACCCTGCGCCACGCCTTTTCCGAAGGCGGACGCAACGTCAGCGATGTCCACGTCATGGTCGATCGCGACACTGGCCGCCCGCGCGGCTTCGGCTTTGTGGAAATGGCCTCTGAAGCCGACGCGCAAGCGGCGATCGAAGCCATGCACGGCGCCAACTTGGACGGCCGCACGCTTACGGTGAACGAAGCGCGCGAACGTCAACCCCGCCCCGGTGGAGGTGGCGGCGGAGGCTACGGTGG
>JAKFYL010000374.1 GCA_021730845.1 Planctomycetota bacterium
GCACGCCGAGAATCCCTACGTCCGGGAAGTTGATGATAGGTGTCGCCAGGGTTCCGCCGATGTTGCCGGCGTTGGTGATCGAGAAAGTCGAGCCACGCAACTCATCCGGCGAAACTTTGCCGCCGCGCGTGCGATCGGCCAAATCCACGAGTTCCTTGGCCAATTGCAGCAGGCCCTTGTCTTGCACGTCGCGGATCACGGGCACGATCAGACCGTTCGCCGTATCCGTGGCAATGCCCAAGTTTACGTATTCGTAGGTGACGATCTCCTGCGTCGTTTCGTCCAACTTGCAATTCAGCTCTGGGTACTTGGCTAGTCCCGCGGCCACGGCCTTCATGATGAAAGGCATGTAGGTCAGCTTGACACTCGACTCCGCGGCCATGATTTTGGCTTTTTCGCGCAAAGCCACGAGGTCCGTGACATCGAGTTCCTCCACGACGGTGAAGTGCGGCGCGGTGAACTTCGAGCGCACCATGGCTTCGCTGATCTTGCGTCGAACACCGCGGAACGGAACGCGGGATTCGCGCTCGGTGCGCGCCAGGCTTACCGGCGTGGCGCCCGCGACGCTTGCGGCTCCGGTTGCGCGCACTGGCGCAGCGATTCCGGTCGCCGGTTGCGCGGCCGCTTGCGCTTGCGGCGACGTGGCCCCACGCTTGGCGAACTCTTCGACGTCGGCACGGCGCACCAAACCGTTGCGGCCGGTGCCTTGCACACGGCCCAAGTCGATGCCCAATTCGCGCGCCACGCGTCTGGCGCTTGGCACGGCAAGGACCTTTCCGTTCGCATGCGCGTCCACCGCAGGGCTCGCGGCGGCTGGACTCGATGGCGCGCGCACGGCGCCGGCAGTGGATGCTGCAGGTGCGTGGCCGTGCGCTTGGGGACCAGACGCGACCGCGCCCGCGGCGGTCTCCAGCACGAACAGCACCGCGCCTACGTTGAGTCGCTCACCGGCCTTGGCCTTGAACTCCACCACGCGGCCAGCCGCCGGAGAGGGAATCTCCACCGTGGCCTTGTCGGTCATGACTTCGACCACGGACTGGTGTTCGAGCACGCTGGCGCCGGGCGTCACCAACCATTTGACGATTTCGCCTTCGGCCACGCCCTCGCCGATGTCCGGGAGCCGGAAATCGACGCGCGCGCCAGTAGAGGCTCCGGCGGAAACGGCGGCGGCAGGCAGGGGCGCCTTGGGAGCGGGCGCGGGTTGCGCTTTGGCGGGCGAAGGCGCGGCAGCGATTGAAGGAGCGCGTGTAGCTCCACCGGCGGCGGCCTTGGTTTCGTGCCCTCGCACACCAGCCGCGGCAGCTGCAGCCACGGGTGCTCCCGTTTCCAGTTCGAAGATCACCGAACCCACGGGCACGCGATCACCGGCGGCGGCCAGCAGCTTGGAGATGCGGCCCGGAGCCGGCGACGGAATCTCGACCGTGGCCTTGTCGGTCATGACTTCGACCACGGCTTGGTGCTCGGCCACGGTATCGCCGGGCTTGACCAGCCACTTGACGATTTCGCCTTCGGCAACGCCTTCGCCGATGTCGGGCAATTTGAAATGCAGGGTCATCGATGGGTTTCCTTGCGAAAGCTAGAAGCTAGCCACGCGCTCGATGGCGTCCAGAACGCGCCGAGCGTCGGGCATGTAGTGGTGTTCCAGGGTGTTGGGGAAGGGCGTATCGAAGCCGGCGACGCGCACGATCGGCGCCTCCATGTACTCCATGGCGTGCTCGGCGATCAAGGCGCTGATCTCGCCACCAAAACCGCAGAAGCGCGGGGCTTCGTGAACGACGACGACGCGTCCGGTGCGCTTGGCGAACTCCAAGACGCCCTCTTCGTCGAGCGGCAACAGGGTGCGCAAGTCGACGATCGTGCACTCGATGCCCTTCTCCACCGCGGCTTGCTCGGCGGCCTTCTGGCACACCGGGATCATGGCGCCGTAAGCGAAGACCGTGACGGCCGTGCCTTCGCGCACGGTGCGCAGTTTGCTCAGTTCCACGGCGTACTCGTGCTCGGGAACTTCGCCCTTGACCGAACGGTACAGCGCCTTGGGCTCCAAGAAGAGCACCGGATCGGGATCGGCGATGGCCGCCAGCAGCAAGCCCTTGGCGTCGTGGGGCGTCGAGGGAATCACCACCTTGAGCCCAGGGGTGTGACAGAAATAGGCCTCGCCTGACTGGCTGTGGTACAGGCCGCCGCGGATGCCGCCGCCGTACGGCGTGCGGATCACCATCGGCACGCTGTACTGCCCACCGGAGCGATAGCGGAACTTGGCCGCTTCGCTGACGATTTGGTCGAAGGCCGGGTAAATGAAGTCCTGGAATTGGATCTCGACCACGGGCTTCAAGCCGTTGAGCGCCATGCCGATCGCGGTGCCGACGATGCCGTCCTCGGACAAGGGCGTGTCGAAGCAACGCTCCTTGCCGAATTCCTTGGTCAAGCCCTCGGTAGCCAGGAACACGCCGCCCTTGGGTCCCACGTCCTCGCCGAAGACGACGACGGAGGGGTCCTTGCGCATGGCTGTCTTGAGTCCGTCATTGACGGCTTGGAGAAGTGTGAGCGTGGCCACGTAGAGGATTCCTTGGAATGGCTGGTCGAAAAACTGCGGAAGTGGTCTCGAATAACGATCTACAGCGGGAACTTGCCGTCGCCGGCCGATGCGTCACCTTTGCGTGAAGCCAGCTCGAAGGCCTCTTGGCCTTGCTTGCGCAAATGCGCGGGTAGATCGCGGTATACGTCGGTGAACACGCTCTCGAGCTTGGGCGGCGGTGTCTGTTCCGCGGCGCGCGCCGCGGCCGAGACTGCTTCGAGAGCCTCCTGCATGACGCGCTGGCCAAGCTCGGGGGTCCAATAGCCCGAGCGCTGCAAGTACTTTTCGAAGCGCGCAATGGGATCTTTCTTGGCCCAGCGCTCCAGCTCTTCCTTGGGCACGTAACGCGTCGGGTCATCCGAAGTCGAGTGACCGCCCATGCGGTACGTGACCGCTTCGATCAAGGTCGACCCCTCGCCGCGCCGTGCGCGCTCGACGGCCGCCAGCACGGTCTTGCGTACTGCCAGCAGATCGTTGCCGTCGACCTGCACGCCGGGAATGCCGTAAGCCTCGCCTTTCACAGCGAAACCATCCGAGCCGGTCTGCTCGCTCGAGGGGCAGGAAATGGCCCACTGGTTGTTCTGGCACAAGAACACTACCGGTGACTTCCACACACCCGCGAAATTGAGCCCCGAGTGAAAGCCGAGGCTCGACGTCCCGCCGTCGCCGAAGCTAGCCAGAGCCACGTGCTTCTCGCCGCGCAGCTTCATGGCCTGGGCCGCGCCCACGGCTTGCGGAATGTGCGTTCCGATGGGCGAGCTGATCGAGACGAACCGGATCGGGTCCAGGAAGCTGAAGTGCACGGGCATCTGCCGCCCCTGGGACGTGTCGGCGCCGTTGCCGAACATGTTGTGCATCATCTCCAGCGGCGTGACACCGTGGTACAGCGCCATGCCGAAGTCGCGGTAACTGGGAAAAATCCAATCCGTCTTGGCCAGCGCGCTGGCGGCTCCGACCTGGGTGGCTTCCACGCCCTTGTTGGGAATCGAGAAGCCAATGCGCCCCGAGCGCTGCAGCTTGAGGCACACGTCGTCGAATGCGCGCACCATGATCATGGTGCGATAGCAGTGCAGTAGCTCTTCCTTGGACAGGGAGTGCTCTTCCTTGGCGACGCGGCCTTCGGAGTCGATCACGCTGATGAGCTGAGTCGTTGTCATGAATGCTGGCTAAGAATGGCTGGCCGAGCGGCGCTCACGCACGAGCCGTGCCGCGAAAAACTCTCCGGCTTTGTAGCTCGAGCGCACAAGCGGTCCCGAGGCCACGAAAGCAAATCCCAGGGCGCGCCCTTCGCGCTCGTAGTGTTCGAATACCTCGGGCGGTACATACTCGCGCACGGGCGCGTGCTGCAGGGTTGGCCTGAGATACTGGCCCAGCGTCACGAAGTCGACACCCACGGATCGCAAGCGCTGCAGCGCATCCATGACCTCGGCCGGCGTTTCGCCCAGGCCCAACATCAGCGACGACTTGGTGAACGCGGACGGCAGCTCTTGCTTGGCTTGCGCGAGGGTTTCCAGGGAACGCGCGAACGAGCAGCGCGGATCGCGAATCTTGCGTTGCAGGCGATCGACGACCTCGACGTTGTGCGAGAGCACGTCCGGCCGCGCTTCGAGCAGCGTGGTCAATTGGCTGCCCTGGTAGTCCGGAATCAAGGTCTCGACCACCGTGCGTGGGGCTTGGCCGCGAATTTCGCGCACGCATGCGGCGTAGTGAGCCGCCCCCCCATCTTCCAGGTCGTCGCGGTCGACACTGGTGATCACGACGTATCCCAGGTTCATCTGGGCTACGGCGCGACCCACGTTGGCCGGTTCGCGCGGATCGGGAGTGGCGCCTCGGTCCACGGTTTTCACTGCGCAAAAGCGGCAGCGCCTGGTGCAAGCATCGCCCAGGACCATCAGGGTCATGGTCGCGTGCTCACCCTTCCAGCATTCCCCAATATTGGGGCAGCGCGCTTCCTCGCACACCGTGTGCAGGTCCAGTCCCCGCGCCAGATCCTTGAGCTTGGTAAAGCCCTCCCCGCCAGGCAGAGGCACCTTCAACCACGCCGGCTTGGGGCCCCGCGCAACGGCCGTCGGGCCTTCGAGCGGGGCTTGGCGATCGGGCGGGGTCATGGCCGAGGAACTAGGATGGGAAGAGGAAAGGAAGGCACTCTAAGGGGTTGCTTGCGGCGCCACGGCCATGCCCGGCGCCATGCAAAAGGGCCAGCAGGATAACACAATCGGCCTGGCTAACTGCCCCTGGGCAGCAGCCAGCGCGCCACCGGTGGCAATTCGGGAGCTTCCACGGCGCCGCTGCCGTCTTGGTCCCAACGTGCAAGGAAGTCGTCCGCAAGGATCTCGACGCCTTGACCAGCCACGGCATCGATGCGCTCGCGCAGTTCCTTGGAGCTGACGCTCGAGTCCTGATCTTGGTCGAGTTCCGACGCCAGGTCTTTGCGGCGGCGCAGTTCCTTGGCCGAGAGCACGCCGTCCCGGTCGCGGTCCAAGAGCTCGAGCACTTGTTCCGCCGTCGCCGCCGGAGCCAAACCGCTGATGGCCGCGCGCCGCCAGGGCCATTCCGCCTTGGCCTGGGAGAACTCGCCGCTGCGCGGATCTTCGCTGTAGTGATCGAGAATGCGCACCGACTTGTCCGCATTCGTATCCAGCGCCGCCCAGTCTTCGTCGGATAGTGAAAATTCGCGCGGGGAAAGCTCGCCGTCGGAGTTGGTGTCGACGCTGGCGAACAACTTGCGCGCCGGCACGTCCTGAAAACGCAGGCCGGCCCATGCGCCTGGCGCGCGCGAGAACTCGTCCATCGACAAATTCTTGCTGCCATCTAGGTCCAGCGCCGCCAGAAAGGCCTTGGTGCACTCCGCGCGGCGCAGCAGGCCGTCCCCGTCCTCGTCGAAGGCGTGCGGATCGATCCCGTCCAAGAGGCGCGCCAAGTCTCCGTCCGGATCGACGCGCGTGCGACGCACTACGCCCGACGCGGGCGACGCGGCAATGGTTTGGGTGCGTTTCGCGCGCAGCAACCCAGCCATGGCGCCCAGGTCCGCGAGCAGCACGCGTCCATCTCGGTCGAGGTCTTCGGCGAAAGGCGCAAGAGCCAGCTCTTCGCCGGCCAGGGTTCCCGAGCGATCTTTGTCTTGCTCGACGAACGCCAGGCGCGCCGTATGACCCGGCCAAGTCGGTGCGACCGATTTGGACCCGCGCGTTCCGAGCACGGAGCCAGGTACGTCCAAGATGCGGCCGATTTCCGGCAAGTTCAGCCAGCGCGATTTGGCGTGGCTCACGTCTTTCAGGGCCTGCCCCTGTTCATCCAGCATGCGATCCAGTGGGAATTCCTCGATCGCGACCACATACGCTTGGCCGATGCCGCCCAGCACCCCAACCTGCTTGGGTTCGGCCGAAATCGTAGCGTCGCTGACGAGCACGCCTTCTTCGCCGGGAACCAGGAACAAACGCTGCAAGAACGGCGGGTTGTACACGGCGACGGGCAACACCATTTCCGTCGCGTCCCCTACGCCGATTTCGCCCACGCCGCGCGGGCGATCGGGCCGGGTGACTTCGATCACGGCCAAGGTCGAAGTGCGCTGGCCGTTGTCCAATTCGCGCTCGCGCAGAACATAGGCGAAGTCGTTCTCGCGCGTGCGCGAGCCGCCCTGGGTCTCGGCCAGATCGACGTGGGAATGCAGAGCAAGACTGCGGTACGTGACGGACTCGCGCGCCCGAGAGCGCGGGCGCACGTCCGGTGACGGGACCAGCAGTTTGGGTGCCGCCGGTTCGGTCACATCCAACAAGACCAGGCCTTCGCGCGCATCGAGCACCGCGCACAACAGGCGCGCATCGCTGCGCCGATCCAGAGGTCGAGTGTCCTTGGCCAAGGGACGGCTGTACTGGAACAGCACCGCCACGTCGACGGCGGCGTCGTCGAGCGTCGGATCGACCGACAGTCGCGACCCGCCGGCGATCTTGGGTTGACGCGGATCGCGAACGTCGAGCACCAGCAAGCCGGCCGGCCCATCGGCCACGTACGCGTATGGCCACTGCACTGTCACGGCGCGCGCATCGAACGTGGGGACGTGGGCCAGCAACTGCGGCTGGCCGCGCGGCGAAATGTCCAGCAGTCGCACTCCGCCCGGCCCGTCGGCCACGTACAACACGTCACCACCCAGAGCCAAACCCTGAGGGCCGACGCTGGCCACGAATCCCAACCGCGACAACCGCGTGGGATCGCTGGCGTCTAGCACATGGATGCCGCGGCCGCCCTCGGCGGCGAACAGGCGCACCGCCGAGCCTTGGAGCGGCTCGCACTCCAGCGCCAGGTCCACGACATCGGGCAAGACGAACTTGGAAAGCGGCACACAAGCCGCCGGCTGCGCCCGGTTCCAAGCTACGACTTCGATGCCGCGGCGATCGGCGACGAAAGCGCGCTTGCGGCTCAAGCGAAAGTTTGGCGATCCCAGGCCCCAGGTCGCCGAGCTGCGGTGGCACTCGACACACGAGCGCGCCGTGGGCCGCGTGGAATGCAACTGGTGGTGGATCATGGTCATGCCCGAAAGCCCGGCCTTGGTGACCGGCATGACCTGGTCCAGCAGCAGCTCCCCATCCGGGCCGCGCAGCGTGCCCATGCTGGAAAAACCGGTCAAATACGGCGCGATCCGGCCGGCCTCGTTCCAGCCCGCGAAAAAACTTTTCCAGGTGGCGAACACTTTCTCTTGGGTCGTGACTCGACCGGGCGTGCGCGCACCAGAGATCAAGTCGAGCTGCGACAAGGACTCGTTGCGATCGAAATGGAAGCCCAAGAAATTCACGTTCCATCCGGCATGGCACGTGTAGCACTCGAGCTTGGCGTGGGCGCTGTTCATGGCCTTGACCGCGTGGGGGTTGTGCTCCGCCCTGAGCGGGTCGAGCACTTGCAGCGCTTGCGGCACGACGTGTTCGCGCCCGGTCACTTTGCTGGTCAGCACCACCTTTTCGCCGCGACGCACCACGTGGGCCAGGGGCGTGCCGCGCTGGGTGCGCAGCGCGGCCTCGTTGGTGAACGTGCCGTGGCAATCCTGGCACGAAATTTCCACTGCGTGCTCCATGGCGCCCCACAACTGGCCGTTGCCCATCAGATCGCCGGCCGTGTGGCAATCGATGCAGTGCATGCCGCGTTCGTAGTGCACATCGGGGGGACACAGGGCCGGATCGTTCAAGTAGAAGACGAGATTGCGCAGCTCCTTGGTCGTGCCTGCAATCTCCGGTCCACCCGGCGCGCCGGGCGGCAACTGCGAGAGCCCCTGAAAATGCAGCCCAATCGAGGCGTCCCCGTAGTGGCAAGACACGCACGTATCCGTCGCGGGCGCGCGCGTCAGGGCGTGCTGCTTGGGGTGCCCGGGTTCGGCCTTGTCCACGGATCGGTCCGTGGACTGCGAGCGACCGTCGCGCGCGTAGGGCACGTGGCAGGCGGCGCACCCTTCGCCGCGGTAGTCGCCGTCGAAACCCACTCGGCCGCGCACCGCTCGTCCTTCCGACCACAAGTGGCACTGCATGCACTCCTTGCGCGGAAGGTCCGAGTAGTGCGTCGACAGCTCGTTGCGCGGCCCTTCATCGAGGAACGGCGGAATCCCGAACAGCTCGCTCACGTCACCGGGCTCGGCCAGGTGGCTGGGCATGGGAAACACCGAGTAACGCGATTTCTTCTCGGCTTGCAAACCGAATTCGACGAAGCCGTCCGACAAGTGCCCGGCCGTGCTGGCGTGCAAACTGGTCAGCACGTGCTTGGTGATGTCCTCGTGGCAGCCCCCGCAAGTGACTTGGGCCACGCGCAAGTCCATCGGATTCTGGAAGCGGCGCCAAGCCAGATCCTCGTCCTGCGGGGCAACGCGCTCGTCATCGCGGGCGGTGCCCGACTTGGGCACGTGGGCTTCGAGTTTGCTGCGCGCCTGGCCGTCGCCGCCATGGCATTCCGTGCACGACAACCGCGCGGCTGGATGCATGTCTTCGATGCCCGAGTGGCACAGGATGCAGCCGGAATCGGCGGCGATCACCGTTTGCTGGATGGTGGTTTGGGCGTGGCTGACCGTGAATGCGCGGCCACCGTCGCGCTCCTGCGCCGCCAGGCACAGCGCTAGCAGCGCCGCCGGTAGCAGTCCTGCGTGTAGCCCCAGCAACCTGGCGCGCACGAAACTCACGCCAGCAATTGGGGCAGATTCTTGCCCCGCGCCAGGCGCGCCTTGGCTCCCAAGAGCGAGCACACGGTCGGGCACAGGTCGATGACGCGCACGTCGTCGGTGACCACCTTGTTCTTTTGGAATGGGCCTCCCCAGGCCACGCAGCTCACGAAATTGAGATCCTCGGATCCGTCGCCGTGATCGAGCCCGCGGCGCGAGTTCAAGTCGCTGTCGCGCCCGAATTCCGGGCACACGAACACTGCCGTGGTCTGGGCCAATGCAGGATCTTCGCGAATGGCGCTCCACAGTTCGCCCAGAGCGGCATCGTTCTGGCGGATGATCTCCACGTAGCCATTGAAGGAGCCGTGGGCAATGTCCGCTTGCTGCAACACGACGGCCGTTAGCTTGGGGCGAAAGATGGAAACCACGTTGCGCGCGACGCGCAGGGCCTTGGCATCGGCGGCGTTGGCCCCGCGCAGATCCGCCGTGCCGCCGCTCAACTCGTCCAAGATGTAACGCTCGATGCGCGCGGCCGACTCGGCATCGGGTGCCGCGGCCCGCGAGTCGCCTTGGGCTTGAGTTTGACAAGCGCGCCGCATGCGATCGAGCGCTGCCTGCTCTTCTGCGCCCAGCGTGCGCGGCTTGCCGTAGGCAGCCAGAATGGCCTTGAAATCGGCGTTGAAGAGCCCGTCGCCATCGAGGGTGCTGGCGCCGAACAAAGGCCCGTAGTCCGCGTGCAAGCCGTGCGAGAAGTTCGTTTGCTGGGCTCCGCCGGAGGTCGCGATCCACACATCGCCGGCTTTTAGTCCGAGGTCCTTGCGCACGTACTCGAACATCGTGGGATCGCCGCCGCGCGCGTTCTCGCGGATGCCGCGCGCCTCGCTGATGCCGGTGAACATGGAAAGCGCGGCGCCGAAATGTCCCAAGTTGGACGAGCGCGCGCGCGTATAGGTCACGCCATCTTTGGCCATGGCCATTAGCGTAGGCACGTTGCCGGGCGTTTGGATGGTCTCGCGCGAGCGCACCCCGCCGGCGAAGGAGACCAGCACCACGCGTTCGATCGCAGGCGCTTTGGCGCTTTGGAGCGCAAACCCCGTGCGGGCCAAACCCGCAGCCACGCCGGTGGCCGCCGCCTGCTTCAAGATGGTCCTGCGATCCCAAGCTCGATGGTTCATGTGCGCGGGAATCGTGTCAGTAGGTGTGGTAGTCCGGATGGGACAACAAGGCGTAGTCCATGGTTTCCCGGCGCGCGTTGGGATCGGCCAGTGCCCCAAGAAACGCTTCGAACTCGCCCGCACTTGGCTCGCGCCCCAAGAATTGCAGAAATTGGTTGCGCAACCAAGCCTCGCGCTCTTTCTGACCCGTTGGCGGCCCCGGGCGCGCATCCTCGCCCGTCGCATCGACCACCATGCGCGCCAGGACGGAGCGCAGCGGCAGCGGATCCGCCAGGCCGTCCAAGGCTGTGCCTATGCGCCGCTCCTCTTCCTGTGCCGGTAGCGCGCCGCGCACGTCGACGAACAGGGCGCGCACGAACAATCGGTTGGAGAGTGCCACGCGGCGCTGAAGCCGTGCGCGGTAGCCCGGCGAAACCAGCCAAGCCTGGAGCTGCGCCTTGTAGCTGAGAGGGTCGCGCTGGAATGCCTGGACCCACTGGGCCAGTTCCGACTTACTCGGCGCTGCGTGCACGACGCGCTCGTATTCACGGGCAAGGTAGGTCGAAGCGAAGTGCTTGTGCCGTATGACAACCTTTACCAAATCGGATTGGCTCGCTGCGGTCGTACCCAGAAACAGGCCCGTCGAGCCGTCGTAGACGCGCTTGCCGACTTCGAGTTCGCCGGCGTGCTTTTGCACTTCCAAGCCCGCGAGTTGCTCCATGACCACGGTCACGAACGTGTCCGCCCCGGGATTGCGCAGGTCGAAGGAAGGCGAGAGCGCGATGCGGTGGATGGCCGTGCGCACGTCCAAGGCACCGCTCGCCAGTTCGCCCGGCAAGCGGTCGAAAGAATCGCCCACCGGACGGAAATTGTCGATCAACAGGAAGTAGTAGAGCTGCTCCTCGTACCAGTGGCTCCAAAACTCCGGACTCGCGAGCAGATCCTGGACCACCGCGTCCATGGATCGGCCGATCCAGCGCGCGCGCTCCTGGGCCAGCGGCGGACGGCCCATCAGGTCCAGCCCCAACGCACGCAAGCTGCCCGCCGTGACCGGCCACGCTGGGGCCCCCACGGTTTGCTGCTCGGCTTGGGTCTGCGTGCTGCGGGCTGATGCCGCCATGGAATCCTACCGGCACAACATGCGTGCCAAGATCTCCTAGGCCCCTAGGGGGCCCAGGTGACCGTGGCTGCGTTGCTGAAATTCACGCCCGTACCGCAAGGACTCGGATTGTCGCGGTACCAGGCTTGGTAGTGCCAGGTGGCGCCGGCGCTGATCGTGCCGCCTGCGCCGAACGTGGTGTTCGCGTAGGACACGATGCCAGCGGGACCGAGCGTGAACGAGCCCCCGGCCGAAGCCGAGAGTACAGGGAATCGGAAGAAAGGCGAGCCCACGCAGCGCGTGCCGTCGCCAAATGGAGTGGTGGCAATCGCCTGGCTGGTGAACACCAGACCGAAGGCGCCCGGGGCGATGCCGGTGACGGTCATGGTCATGTTGTCAGCGGCCACCGAATTCGTGCCGGCGACGCTCAGCTTCGCACCCGTTGCGGCGCTCGCATCGAGTCCCAAATTGCCGCACCCGGCCTTGGGATCGTTGTTGGCGCACGGACAGGCGATCCCGTAGCAAAACGTCGTCGCAGGACCGTCCTGGATCACGTTGATGAACACATCATTGTCGCCGTTCTGGGTCGTCGGATACACCGGCAGCGTGCGGTTGCCGGCCGTCGAAAGTCCCAGGTAGTCGCCCATGAACGTCCCGCCAAAACCATCAAATTGGCTCGAGAAGGACTGCGGAGTGACCCGGATCTCGGTCCAGTTCGCGCCCCCGTTGTCACTGTAGGCGTAGTACTGGTCGATGAAACCAAACTGCGTGTTGTCGTTCTGCACGACATGGCGCGTGTCGTAGAACGTCAAATGCATACGGCTCTTGTCGTCGACTTCGAGCCAAGGGAAGAACTGATCGCCAGGCGGCGTGGCGTCCGAGTTGATCACCACGGGCACGCTCCAGGTCAGGCCATCGTCGGTCGACTTGGAGAAGTACAGGTCGACGTTGGACCCATTGGACACGACGCTCGTCGTGTCGGGATAGATGCAGTACAGGGCGCCCGTATTGGGGTCTTGCGCCAGAGCGTTCAGCGAGGCTACGCGGAAATTGCCCGGGAAACGCGTGCCATCGATGCCCCACACGTCCATGCGCGTGGCGATCAAGATCGGGGGTCCGAAGCTGACGCCTCCGTTGGTGCTGCGGCGCAGCAGCACGCCAGTTCCCCCATCCCAGTAGGTGACGTACACCGTGCCCGTGAGCGGCGAGACGCGCGGCAGGAAGCCCAATCCGCCGCCAAGAGACACGGGGCTGGTCCAGGTATTGCCCAGGTCGTTGGAGTGGATCGAGCCTTCGTTGTAGGCGCAGTAGACCACGGTCGCGTTCGGATTCGTGGGCGAACGACCGGCGGCCATCCAGCCCTTGTCCACACCGCCGGAGATGCGCGCCATGACCGGCGCAGTGAAAGTCGCCGAACCAGGGTCCTTGCGCGCCACGAAAATGCCGCCATTGCCCGCGAAGGACATGCCGCCAGCCCACAGGATTCCCGTGCGGTCGTCGTAGCAAGTCATGGGATCGCCCTCGACACCGGATTGGAACTGCGGCGCGGGGCGCAGCAGGAAATCGGTCCAGGTTTGGCCGCCGTTCATCGACAAGCCGATGCCCGTGCGCGGAGTGCCCTCGCGGTAATCGTTCCAGCCCGCGACGATCTCCAGCGGGTTGGATTTGGCCGCGGAAATCGTGGTTTCGTTGCAGGGTTGGGTGCCACGACCTGTGTCGATGCGCACTTGGGGACCTAGGGCGGTCTGAGCGACGAGGCTGCCCGAAGCAGCGCCAGCGAAAGCGAGGACGAAAGAGAGTTTTTGGAAGGAATTCATTGGGTCAAGCTCCTCTGGCTCAGCGCACGGGTTCGGGACTGGCCTTGGCGAGCAAGGCGCGGAACTGGGGCGGAACAGCGTGACCAGTGGCTTCCGTGGCCTTGACCTGCTGCCAGGCGGCCGAATAGTTGCCCAAGTAGTAGTGCTGGATGGCCAAGCGCTCGCGCGCCTTGGCGTGCGCCGGATCGAGTTGCAGGGTGGTCTCGAACACCTCGATCGAGCGCTGGCGCAAATCCCCGCGCGCCAAAGAATCCGCCAGGGCGAAGGAGAGCTCGACCGACGAGGGATCGAGGGCAAGGCCGGTTTCGAACGCTGCGGTGGCTTCCGGCACCAGGCGCTTGGTGAGCAAGGCTAGTCCAAGCGTCAGATAAGCGGGCGGCGAATCGGGCGCCAGCAGCACGGCCTTGGTAGCGCTACCGATGGCCTCGAAGGATAGGTTGGACTGGATTTCGCGCTGCGCCTGCTCGCGCGCGAGCTTGGACGCCGCTGCATCGGGCCCCGAGACGATGAGCTTGGCCTCATCCGGAACGACTTGAACGCGGCCCGAGGCGTAGCTCAATCCGAGCATCGCTTGGCGCTTGCGCTCTTGTTTGTAATTGAGCAGCAGCGGTTCCGCCGCGCCTTGGGTGCCGGATGTGGCCGGAGTTTGTTCCGCGGCAGGCTGCAGCGCGGAATCGGATGCAGCTGCTGCGCTCGCGTTGACTTCAGAGGTCGAGTGGGCGCCGCAAGCGGCAACCAGGACCGCGGCGAGAATGGCGCTGCCTAAGCAAGATGTCGACATGGCAAAAGACCTTGTGCTCAATGGACCGGTAGGAACCGAGGGAGAACATGGCCATTGTTCACCATCCGTGGCGCTAGCGGGAGGTCTTCAGCGCTTTTTCTGGGGAGGGCGCCATGGGGACCAGCCTTGGAAGGAACCGCGCAAGCGAAACGACTCCAGGCCGGCCGGCCAGACTTCCAAGGGAACGCCGTGCGGGCGAAACGCAACGACTCCCGATTTGGCGGGGTTGCTACTCTCACAATGCCCTCTGGAACCAAGAGCCGCTGGAGGCCGTTGTTGGTATCAGGATCCCAAGCCGAATTGGATGCCGTCGCTGACGTGGCTCGTGGCGGGTAGGTCTGGGTCGCGCACCCAGGTCTGACACCACACGCCCTGGCCCAGCACCAGCGCCGGATCGGCCCCTGAGCTGGCCCAGGTATTGAAGTCGAAGTGGATGGTTCCCGAGCAATCGTCACCGGGCGGCAAGGTCCCGCCGCTCGATTGCACGGGTGTACGCACCAAGGGCGGAGCGACACACAACCAACCCGCCGGGAAGGCGCTGAAATTCGACGCCGTCGTGCCGTAGAACAAGAGGCCGAACTTCTGATTGCGCAAGTTGCTCGCGGTCAACACGAATCCGCTCGCTTGCGAAACGCTCGGCACGCCTGCGGATGACATCGACGGCAGACAGCCCAGCGAATTGGTTCCGGCGATGCAGAAATTCTTGGGCGCAGTCGGCCAGCCTGTGTCACGCAGGAAGATGTCATCGTCGGCGTACGGATCTTCCGGAGAGAGTGTGTGCGATTGACTCTTGAAAAGCACGTATCGGCCGTCGGAGGAAATCCCGTTGTTGCCGTCGGAGGGTCCTATTCCCCAATTGCCCTGGTTGTTGACCGAGAGGATGATGACTTCTCCTGTCCAAAGGTCCTTGCGGTAGCGACTCCACCATGTCGGGCCTCCGCCGAGGAGGTTGCTCGACGCGCTGGCAAAAGCCACGTAGCGACCGTCCGTGCTCAGGGCCGGAACCTCCGTCGAACTGTTACCTGGTTCGCCAGTGATGCTCGAGCTTGCGCAGAAGGTCTTCTGAAGAACTCGGTCATGGGCGTAGATCTGCGTGGTGAAGACACCTGGAACGAGGTTTGTTGCGTCACTTTGCCACACTACCATCCGGCCGTCGCCAGAAATCGCACACAAGCCTGCATCTGCGTTTGCGGGTTCGCCAGACGGCGACATGCTTAGATGCTCGACCACTCCCGTCACCAGATTTTTCACGAAGACCTGTCCCATCGCATTGGACACGCCTGGCAGGACGTTAGTCGCCCGGCTCGCAAATACGATTTCCGCTAAATCAAGGGTAAGTCCGGGACCGGTCACATCCGCGTCGGCTTGTTCGCCGCTGGTAGTGAGAATCATCCGAGTCGAGGTTCCGACGGCTTGATCGTAGAGGAAGATATCAGAGAACCCGTTCGTATCTCCTGGAGCAATGTTTGATGCAGCGCTCTGGAACACGATGAGTTGCCCATCCGGAGAAATTCGTGGGCTCAAGCTGATCTTGTTGGCTGGCTCACCATTCGGACTCAGCGTCATACAAGTCGTAGTCTTCATGAGCAGGTCCCTGACAAAAAGCTGCTCGTGCACAGCATCCGGTAGCCCCATGCCCGTCGTCGCAGCCCCGAAGACTGCATATCGACCGTCGAAGTTTACGTTTGTCCCCGTCGGAAATCCTCCTCCAGCCGGCTGGCCTTGATTGTTTGCTGAGACCAGGTCCCAGGTGTCCGAGTCGAGGTCTTTCATCCATACTCGATACGCGCAGCAGGGAAATTCGGGCGTGTTTGGTCTTGCAGTTGTTCTAATCAGAGATCTTCTGCCGTCACCTGATAGGCACTGGAAGGCGATTTGTCCTCCCCCCCCAGAACTGTCGGTCAGCCACCCTGGGGGAAACTTGGTCACCAGTGTGGTTGTCGGCCTCCCGTCTTGAACCGCCGCCACGGCCGGACCTGGAAGCAGCACAGCTGCTGCTCCCACGAAGGCCATAAAGGGTGCTTGGTTGCGAATTCTTGCAGCATGGTGCTTGTTCACGGCACATCCACCGGCCCCGTCAGGGCAAAGGTTTCCAGGTCTTTCGCAGCCAACACGTAGGGCTTTACGGATCCGTCAAGGTCCAGGTCGTACACGCGGCAGTCTTGCAGGTATACGTCGTAGCTGGAGCGCCAGTAGCCAGTCAGATTGAGCAGCGTCGGATCTGGATTGGCGGAAGTTCCTCCGGGCCAGCGCCAACGCGTGAGGTAAGGGTGGCAGGCGAAAAACACGTCGTGGTTGGGAAACGCACCCGTAGAACCACCAGCGACGCGTACCCGCCCGCGAATCGCTGGCCCTGGGTTTGTGGGTTGGGTAGTTGGCGGAAGCGTGTTGGTCCAGATCTGGCTGGAGCGGTACTCCAAAGGCGCGGCACCACCGACCCACTCGTAGCACCGTGAGTGCA
>JAKFYL010000121.1 GCA_021730845.1 Planctomycetota bacterium
GGTCAAACACCGGCGGCGGCCAAACATTGCCGTTGATCGCGTCGCCGCCTGCACCGCCGCCAGCACCTGCTAAGGGAAGGCCAATTCGCCTTGAATGATCTGGCCAGAACTCAAGAGCTTCTGTCCGAAGAAGTCATTGTCCGGATCTGGATCGAGGAACGAGCGACTCCCCATGGGGCCGCCCTTGGGTGGCGCGGCCAACGAAAGCAGACCGAGCGCTTGCGGATGTCCATTCTTGCCGCGCTGCGCTTGCAGGCCGATATTGGGGGGGGCTTGCGACGAACCCGCGAATGGAACATCTGCGGCCAGCGCGCCGCCACCACCTCCACCAGGACGACGCAACTCGACCTGCCCTGGGGAACCAGTTGGTGAATAGTCGGACTCTCCGCCAGTTCCACCCCGGCGTGGCGCGCTGATCGGACCGGATCCTGTCCCGCCCTGTGGGGAACTCGCCGTCGTTTGCGGACTTCCCGTCCCTCCGACTCCGGCGCCAGGCCCGCCCAAAGCCCCCACTTCGGGGATATTGGCTGAGTTGATCGGAGGGGCCACTGGCGCCGAGAAACCCGAAAGGTCGAGGGTCCCGTCGACGACCAGGTTTTGCGTTTGGATGCGCAGCGGCAGCACACCAAACGCTCGCAGCGTGCACCCTTGTTGGATGATGACTTGGACCGCTCGAATGGGACCGGCGGCGGTGTCGTACTCGAGCACGGTGCCAGAGGGCACCACGAAGTCTGCCTGCGCTTGGACGCGGGCGCCGAGCATGGACGGCACCAGCAGTAGGGCGGCGATCGGTATCGGTTGCATGCGCATGAACGAGTTCCTTGGGAAGGGCGTTGATCTCTGCGAAGTGGATTGGAACTTGCGATGGCTTGGGAGATCGAACGCTGGCGCGCATTCCATTTGTAGTGGAACCGCTTTGTAGTGGAACCGCTCGCGGGCTCATCGGCGCTGCGGCTCGCTAGGCGCTAGGGCCCGTGGCGAGTAGCCCTGCAAACAACATACCGTTCGCTCCTTGGGCACCGATCAAGGGAACTCTGACGGGAGCGAGCAGCGAGAGCGGCACTGCTCCACCGGACTGTCGTGCGCAGCCGACCAAATGGTTTCAACTTTCGCGCAAAAATCGCTTCAGGCGCAAAAGAATGGTGATCCCAAGGGGATTTGAACCCCTGTCGCCAGGATGAAAACCTGGTGTCCTAGGCCGGGCTAGACGATGGGACCACTTTGGGCCGCTTTTTGGCAACCGCGGTGCTGGAGTTCCCTGGTCGAGAATCCCAGCAAAGCGCGGGGAGGTTATCCGGGGCCTCGCCGAGCGTCAAGCGCCGGCATCCGGCCGGTAGCCGGCGGACTCCAAGACTTGGGCTGCATGCGCGTATTCGCGCGCCAACCCCTCCACCAGATCACCGGCCCCGCGGGCCTGTGCGGGCAGGATGTCCCAAGTGTAGGTCTCGATCTCTAGGTGCAGTTCCCTGGTTCCCCAGCGCTTGGGAGCGGCGAGCACGCCGGCAAGGCATGCGTCCGCGTGCGCGCGGGTGGTGGCCAGGCCCAGAGTCCCCATGGATTCCAAGTCGACCGGGACATGGAAGTGGCAGCGCATTTCCTCGGCCGACATCCAGGCTGGATCGGCGCGTTCGAAGTGGCCTCGCGCTTCGCCGAGGTCGGCCGCGCGCACGAGTCCCAAAGGTGTGCGCGCCGTGACTTGGTGCAGAAAGCGCGGCTCGTCCAGGGCGAACAATTGCTCGCGCGCTGCGCAGTTGCGCGCGGGGTTTTCCAGCCGCAGCGCGCTGGTGAATTGCAGCTTGCCTAGGCTCGCTCCGGCCGCCGTGGCATGCTCGAGCACATCCCTTGACGCTTCGAATTCCACGGCCGCGTGGCAGGTGTCCAGGCACGTTCCCAGGGCCGCAAGCGCTCGGCCACCAGGCTCATTTCCAAGGCGCTCGCGCACGGCTTGGCTCAACTCGGCGTGCCAAGGGCCCAGGGCGGCAAAGTCGTTGCACAAGGAGCGCGGTTCCGGCTCCAAAGCGAGCACGATGCGGCGCGCGGATATGTGGCCCAAGTTCGACAGTTCGACCAGCGCACGGGCGATCCCCTGGCGGCAAGCTTCACGCCTGGCCGGGCTTTGCAACGCACTGGCGTGGGCCCCCGTGTGGGTGCTGATCGAGATGTGATCGCCTGGCCGTGTGCGCGTGCTGGACTCGGCCAGGCCCAGAGCAATGCGCGCCACGTCCAGCGTGAACTCCGCTCGCGCGGGAGTATCCCAAGCCGGCTCGAACACGGCGCTCTTGTTGCCGACTTCGCCGAAAGCCGCAGCCGGAAAGGCATTGAACGTGAACGCATCCAGCCCCATGGCCTGCAGTTCGCGCGCGAAGGACTCCACGGCGCTTCGATCGCGCGCGAGTTCGCGGGCGAGTTGCATGGGCAAGTACAGACCGACTCCGAAATCGCGCTCGACTCCCATGCGCCTGGCCAAGGGCAGTGCCACCTTGTTCAGCCATCCCAGCAGACCCGGGAGTTCGCTAGCCGGGTGCACGTTGGTGCAATAGGCCAGGCGCACGCTGTACTCGGGCGCCAGTGGGTTCACATAACGCATGGACGTGGGTGTCCCAGGCGGCCTTGGGCCAGGAAGTCCTCGAGCGCGCAGCGATCGCTCGGCGCGCCTACGTCTCGATGCCTTCGTCGATCAGCAGCATGGGAATGCTCTCGCGCACGGGATACAGCACCTTGCCGTCGCCGCGCATGAGCGCCTCCTCGAGCTTGTGCTCTACGGGCTTGCCGCCTTTGTTCACAAGTTTGCCGCCGGCGATCCGTCCGTTGAGGCTTGCCAGCTCCGCCGCACTGGCCATGCGCAGCGGCTGGTGGGTCTGGGGGCAGGCCAAAATCTCGAGCAGGTCCTTGTCAATCACCCCTGGGGTGTACCCCATCACGGGCCTACAAGGCAAGCCCCAGTGGGCCGCGGCCAGCTGCTTTGGCATGCTGGGAAGCTGCCCGAACTGGGTATCCGGATTGAATCTAGCACTGCTCCTTGTTGCGTCTGCCTTGGCGGCCTGGTCGCCAGGTACAAAAGGCGTCCAAGAACTCGGGGGCGTTCCACAGGCCCAAGGGCCGAGCGTCGCCATCGAGCTGCCTATGGGGCCGGCCTGCACGGCGTTCGAACAGTCCGAGCGAGCCGGCGGCAAGGTGAGCGTGGCTGCGTTCTTGGAGCTTCCGGCCGCGCCCTCGGATGCCGTCTGGAAGACGGCCGACGCTTGGAGCGAGTGGCTCTTGCGCGCGCGCCGCGCGGCGGCCAGTTCGGACCCGCAAACTGCGGCTCGTGACCACGCGTGGCTCGCTTGCTTTGCGCTGCAAACGGGCCGCACCGATCGCGCTTGGGATCATTTCGCGGACGCCGCGCAGCTGCCTGGAGCCCAGCGCGCATTGCTGCCGGTGTTCTTTTTCGGCAGCGCGCCGGCGGACCCTGCGAGCGAGGCGTGGATGAGCTGCGCGCACGGGCAATTGCTGCGGCCCGCGCTTCCGCCCGCGGGCGCACGGTCTTTGGACTTGCCGCGCGGCACGGGGCGCCTCGAGCGCCGCGCCATGCGCGCCTCGGGTGTGAGCGTGGGCACTGCGCGCATCTCGTTGGGCGTTGCGGTCGAGTACGACGGCATCCAAATCGACTTGCGACACGAATCGGGACCGAATGTGACGCTGGAGATCGAAGTTCCCACGCCCGCGGAATTCGAGTTGCGCGCGTTGCTCCTGGATTGGGAACGTCAAGGTCCCAGACCTCTTCCTGGCGAGCGTCCGCTCGCGTCCCAGGTGCCGCGCCGCGTGAAAGTCGAGCTGAGCGCGGATGCGCCTGAGCGAACGGTCTACGCCCAAGTCGTGCCGCGCGATCTGGCGCTGAACTCCACGCGCCCGCAGCAAGTACCAGCCGCATGGCGCGCCCATGGCATGCGCCTGGTTTGCGAACCAGGCGACCCGCGGGCCCAGGAATGGGCTGCGTTTGCAGCCGCCGTGGGCAAGGAACTGGGCCTGGATTTCCAGCTGGAGCAACGCTCGCGCACGGACACGCCCACGGCCTTTGGCGGCGGCGAATTCGAGCTGTTCGCCGGCCCCTTGCAGGAGTTGCGTTTGGCCCATTGGATGGACCAGCTCGAGCGGCATCAACTCGCGCTTGCTCGTCCCAAGTAGTGCTTGCATTCCGCCATAGGTGGACCCGCGGGGCGGCGGAACGTAGCCTCTGGCACGCAGGCTCCCATGACCCACCCCGCGACCCAATCCGCCTTCTTTTCGGAGCACCGCCGGCGCTTCCTCGACAGCTTGCAGCGCCTGGGCGCAGCAGCCCTGATACCCGCAGGGGTGCCCAAGCTGCGCAATGGCGACAGCGAGCATCGCTTTCGCCCGGAAAGCGATTTTTTCTATCTGACGGGTTTTGGCGAATCCCATTGCACACTGCTGCTCTTGCCCGCGCAGGGGCAGGGTGGCAAGAGCGAGAGCGTCTTGTTCCTGCGCGAGAAGAAGCTCGACGAAGAAATCTGGACTGGCGAGCGCCTTGGCGTCGCGGCGGCTCCAGCGGCCCTGGGCGTGGAGCGCGCCTTTCCCGTGGACCAGTTGCAGGCCCGCGTGGCCGAACTCCTGCGCGGCTACCAACGCCTGGTCTATCGCACCGGAGGGGACGAGGCGCGGGATCGCTGGGTGAACACGCTCCTGGCGAATCTGCGCAGCAACTCTCGCAGCGTGAAGCCGTCGCCGACGCAGGTGCTCGACGTGTCGGAGGTGCTGCACGAGCAGCGGCTGTTCAAGACCCCGGGCGAGATCGAGCGCCTGCGCCGCGCGGCCGCGATCACCGCTTTGGCCCACTCGGCGGCCATGCGGGCTGCGCGCGGCGCAAAAAACGAATGCGAGATCGACGCACTGCTCGCTTACGAATTTCGCCGCCAGGGCGCCACTGGCAGCGCGTACACCAACATCGTGGCCGGGGGCAAGAACGCACTCACGCTGCACTACCACGACAACGACCAGCCGCTGGAAGCCGGCGACCTGCTCTTGGTCGACGCCGGAGCGGAGTACGGAGGTTACGCCGCCGACGTGACGCGCACGTTTCCGATTTCCGGCCGGTTTTCGCCCGTCCAACGCGAGCTGTACGAAGTCGTGCTTGCGGCCCAAGCCGCCGGCATCGCTGCTTGCACGAGCGAACACACGATCGCCCAAGTGCACGAACGCACCGTGGCGGAACTGGTGCGCGGACTGGCCGAACTGGGCGTACTTCCCGGCGGAGCCCAAGAGATCCTGCGCTCGGAAAGTTACAAGCAACTGTACATGCACCGCACCAGCCACTGGCTGGGACTGGACGTCCACGATTGCGGCGCCTACGTGCAGCAAGGCGCTGCGCGCCGGCTCGAGCCGGGCATGGTGCTGACGGTCGAGCCCGGTTTGTACGTGCGTCCGGGTAGCGACAACGTCGACCCGCGCTGGCACGGCATCGGAATCCGCATCGAGGACGATGTGCTCGTCACCGCCGGGGCACCGGAAGTGCTGACGCGCGCGGCCCCCAAGAGTGTCGATGCCGTGGAGGCGGCATGCGCCCTTATGGAAGAACGAGAAAAGGGTGACCCCACTAGGACTTGAACCTAGGACCCGCTGATTAAGAGTCAGCTGCTCTACCAACTGAGCTATGGGGCCGGCTAAGCCATTGGAACAATCCTGGCTCCTGATCGACGCTCGGTCAAGGCGCGGCGAAATGTGGCTGCGTTGCAGCTGGTGAGCGCGCCAGGACTCGAACCTGGGACCCGCTGGTTAAAAGCCAGCTGCTCTACCGACTGAGCTACGCGCCCGCTGCAAAACTTCCATCGCGGCATGCCGGTCGGGCCAGCCTCGATGGCGCACGATCTTACGCACAAGGCGCCTTTGGTCAAGGCGACGCTCGCAAGCGGCCTAAACCTCCATGATCTCGGCGATCTTGTGCTCTTGGACCCGGTCGACCTTCTTCTCGTAGTCCTTGAGAGTCTCCTGGATCTTGTCGAGCGTTTTTTTGTGCTCGTCCTCGGTGAGCTTGCCCGCCTTGTGCTCCACGTCGGCGTGCTTGTTCTGGTCGCGGCGGCTGTTGCGCATGGCCACGCGGGCCTCTTCGCACATTTCCTTGACCTTCGCTGCGTATTTCGTGCGCTGCTCTCCCGACAGGGGCGGCAGGGTCAGGCGCATGATCTTGCCGTCGTTCTGCGGCGTGAGTCCCAGATCGCTTTTTTGGATGGCCCTGCCCAGTTCCGTCATGATCGATGCGTCGAAGGGCTTGATCACGATCTGGCGCGCTTCGGGAATCGAGACCGAGGCGAGTTGGTTGATCGGCGTCGGAGTGCCGTAGTAGTCGACGCGGATGCTGTCGACCAAGGTGCTCGAGGCGCGGCCGGTGCGCACCCCGCGCAACAAGTCCTGCAGGTGCTGCAGGGCCTTTTCCATGGAGGCTTGGGTGTCTTGCAAGAGCTTGGTATTGGCCATGGTGACTATTAAGGGGTGTGGATGCGCGTACCCACGATTTCGCGGCGAATGACGCGCTCGATGTTGCCTTCTTCGAACAGATCAAACACCACCACCGGCAGTTTGGACTCCAGGCACAGCGTCATGGCGGTCGCGTCCATGACCTTGAGGCCTTGTTCCAAGAACTGCTTGTGGCTCAATTCGGGAATGCGCTTGGCCTTGGGATCGAGCTTGGGATCGGCGGTGTACACGCCGTCGACCTTGGTCGCCTTGAGCAGCACGTCGCAGGCTAGCTCGCGCGCGCGCAGCGCCGCGGCCGTATCGGTGGTGAAGAACGGATTGCCCGTGCCGGCAGCCAAGATCACCACCCGTCCCTTGGCCAGGTGCGCCAAGGCGCGCCGGCGCACGAAAGGTTCGGCCACCTTGCTGATTTCGATGGCCGTGAGCACGCGCGTGTCCGCGCCCAGTTGTTCGATGGCATCGGATAGCGCCAACGCATTGATCACGGTGGCCAGCATGCCCATGTAGTCGGCGCTGGCCCGGTGTTCGCCCAGGCGATTGGTGGCCGCGCTGAACGTGGCGCCGCGCAGGATGTTTCCGCCGCCGATGACGATGGCGATTTCGCAGCCCAGACCCGCGGCACGCACGATCTGGCGCGCAAGGCGCGATGCATTGTCGTGGGATATTCCGGCCTTGGTCTGGGGGTCGGCGAGCGCCTCCCCCGAAACCTTCAGCAGTACTCGATGGTAGGCCACCTGAAAAGCGCGGGCGCTAGGCGCCCACCACGATCAGCGCGAAATCCTCGATCGCAGCCGGACCTCCGAGCGCGGCCTGCAAGGCCTTGTCCACGGTCAACTTCTCGTCCAACACCCACAGCTGCTCGGGCAACACGGAGTTGGCATAGAAGCTGTTCAGCTTGCCGTTGACGATGCTCTCGCGCATCGCCTCGGGCTTCTTTTGAACCTCTTCGCTCTCGCGGAAGATGGCCTTCTCGCGTTCGATCACGTCGGCGGCGATGTCCGAGCGGCGCAGGGCCTTGGGCCGACACGAAACCACGTGCATGCCCAGGGTCTTGAGGATCGTTTGCGCCTGGTCGGCGGGCGCCTTGGTCGCGAGCGCGA
Source organism: Planctomycetota bacterium (assembly GCA_021730845.1). Classification (GTDB taxonomy): domain Bacteria; phylum Planctomycetota; class UBA1135; order UBA1135; genus JAKFYL01. The sequence goes on from JAKFYL010000121.1 coordinate 7,572, forward strand.
TCAAGGCCGCCTTCTTGCCGTCGTGGTGCACGTAGCCGCCGACGAAACCCGCGCGCGCTTCGAGCAGGCTCACTTTCTGGATTTGGATGTTCTCTCCGATCTTGCCCGAAAGGCCCTTGACCGCGTCCTGCACGCTCGAGGACCCGAGCTTCTGCTCGAGCAAGGCCTCGACCGAGCCGACGCGCTTTTCCAAGGCCAGCCCGGCCAGATTCGCCAGCAGCGCGGTGAACTCCTCGCCGCGGGCCACGAAATCGGTCTCGCAGCCCAGGGAAACGAGCACACCGGCGCGGGCATCCTTGGACACGCGCTCGACGATGCGGCCTTCGCCCATGCTTCGGCCGGCGCGCTTGTCGGCGCTCTTGAGCCCCTGCTTGCGCAGATGGTCCATGGCCATTTCGACGTTGCCGCTGGTCGCGACCAAGGCGCGCTTGCAATCCATCATCGGCGCGCCGCTCATGTCGCGCAGATCGGAGACCATCTTGGCGGTGATTTCCATGCTGATTGAGAAAAGAGTCGTCTAGCTGCTCGAGGTGTTCGGGAATGAAAAAAATCAGGCCTCTTGGGTCTTTTCTTCTACCGCCACGGCGGCGCGTTGGCCCTGACGCGGACCGCGCAGATCCGACGCACGGTTGGAGCGCGTCGGCTTGGGCTCGTCGCCGGGAATCTGGTCGTTCTTGGAGCCTGTGTCTTGGGCCCCCACTTGCTCGCGCCGATTGGCCGAACCTTCTTCGACCGCGCCCGCCAGTTGTTCCAGGATCAGGCGCACGCTCTTGAGCGCGTCATCGTTGCCCGGGATGACCAAGTCGACGGCGCTGGGATCGCAATCGGTATCCAGCACTCCCACCACGGGAATGCCCAAGCGGCGACCTTCGCGCACGGCGTTGAGCTCGCGGCCGGGGTCGACGACCACCATGGCCCCCGGCATGGACGTCATCTCGCGGATGCCACCCAGGTTGCGTTCGATTTTCTTGCGCTCGCGGCGCAGCGTCGAGACCATCTTCTTGGAATGCAGCGCCATGGCGCCGTTCTCTTCCATGAGCTCGAGCTCTTCCAAGCGTCGCATGCGCGAGCGGATGACCGAGAAGTTGGTCAAGGTGCCACCGATCCAGCGCTCGGTGACCACCGGCATGCCCGTGCGTTGGCGGCATTCGTGGATTACGCCCTTGATCTGGCGCTTGGTGCCGACCCACAAGATCTGCTGCCCTTCCGAGGCGACGTTCTTGAGGAAGTTCTGCGCGCGCAGAATGCCGCGCACGGTTTCGCGTAGATCCAGGATGTGGATCAAATTGCGGCGCCCATAGATGTAGGGGGCCATTTTCGGATTCCAACGCGATACGCGGCACCCGAAATGCACGCCGGCGTCGATGAGCTCTTGAACCGTGATCATCTGATGGAGACTGTGGGTCGCTCGTGCGACGCAAGAAGCGGCCCGCCCCGCGGGGTCGCGACAAAGGCCTCGTGAACGCGAAGTGCGCTTGGGCCGGGGCTATGGTTGTGAGAAGGAGTTTCTGGTGCGCCCGGCTCGCAAAGCCCGCGCGCGGAACACCGGGGGGAGTCGGCCCTGCCGCTGCAGGCAAGGGGCGAGGATTGTAGCGAGCGTGAAAAGCCAATCAACTGGGCCCAGCCAAAGATCCCCCGGCCGGCCCTGTCCAAGCTGCCGGCTCCCTCGCGCCCAAGTTCGAGGCACCCTCGGGCCGTACTTTCCTAACGGCAGCGCTCCTGGCCGTGCAAAACCTGGTTTCCAATGCCGCCCAGAGGGCGCCCGACCCAGCAAACTGGGGTAGTCTTGAGCGTGAGTCCCGAGCCTTGGAACCCGCCCTGCAAACTCGAGCGCTGCAAGCCTCCCTGCAAACCACATACGGGGGAGCGGCGCGGGAGTTTTCTGACGTGAGTCAACCGCAGCTGCTCGTGTGCGACCACCGCGGCCGGGGCCTGGGCAGCCGGCTACGCGCGCTGGTCCGGGAGCAGTGCGCCATGGAGATCTGCTCCAGCTTGGGCGCAAGCTTGGCGCATTTGGCCGCCAACAAGGTCGATCTCTTGGTGCTCGACCCCATCACCGATGCGGCTTTGGAACTCCCGGCCATCGAAGCCGCGGCGCGTTTGCAGCGCCAGGCCAAGGGCTCGCGCAGCGTGACCGTGGTCGAGCGCGGGCCACCGACGTTGGTGGTGGTCGACACACAGCTCGGACTGCTTCCCAGCTTGCGCGCCAAGCGGCCCGAAGGTGCCAGCTGGGACCAGATCCGCCGCGATGCTTCCAACTCGGAGTTCTTGTTCCGCATCGAGCAACTGCTGCAGCAAGTCGAAGTGCAGGGGCGCATCGACGCCCTGCAGCACTCCGCGACGCACGACGATCGCACGGACTTGCTCCGGCCCAATGCCTTCGCGGAGCAGCTCGCGGCGCATTTCTCCGCGGCCCAGCGCCACCACATGGAATTGGCGCTTTTGATGATCGACTTGGACGGCTTCGGACAAGTCAACAAGCGCTTTGGACACCACGTGGGCGACGAATTGATTCACTCCGTGGGCGGCGTGATCGCCAAGTCGCTGCGCACCGAGGACTTGGCGGGGCGTTACGGCGGTGACGAGTTTTCGATTCTCCTGCCCTACACCGGCCGGCAAGCCGCCGATCACGTGGTGCAGCGCCTGCTGGAAGGTTTGCGCGAATTGTCGGGGCCCAGGCCCGGCCAGGCCGAGCCGCTGCGCGTTTCGGGTTCCCTGGGCCTGGAATCCTACGGACCGGGCGACGCGCTGAGTCTGGAAGATCTCACGCAGCACGCCGAGCGCGCCATGCGCGAAGCCAAGCGACTGGGAGGAGATCGCGCGGTGCACTTCCGCGACTGGCAAGGCGCCTAGCGCGTCAGTCGCAACCGCAGCCAGTTGGCGCGGTCAGCTACGTGTCCGTCGCCGCCATCGTCGACCTCGAGCACGAGCTGTTTTGCCCCTGCCAGGTCGATCGCCCCCAGCGAGATCGGGCCCGCGCCGTAGTGCACGATTGGGCTCTCCCACAGCAAACGCTCGTCGGCCAGCACGCGAAAACGAGCGCTGCCCTTGTGCGGAAGGAAGTGCACGGAATCGTCGATCGCGACTTGTCCGCAAAGGCCCTTCCACTGGCCCTCGAGAGCAATGCTCACGCGGCTGGGAGCGTGCACGCCCAGTCCGCGGGCCACGCTGCGTCCGCCGGACATCAGCGGTGTGCCTAGCACGCAGCGATCGACGCGCGGAGGGAACGCAAGTCCCTTAGCGTCGCCAAACGGCGTACCTTCCTTGGCCGCGTCGAAGACCAACGGCAACTGACCCACGAAACTCGAACGCCCGTCGTCCAGGGCCACTTCGGCCACTGCGCCAAGCGGGAACGACAGCGGCCCCAAGTCCGTGCTCTCCAGCGCCAAGCCCTCGCGGCTTAGGCGAACAAAGCGCGCGCCCAGGCGCGAGCCGTCGCGCAAGTCGACTTGCACGGCTTGGCGCGCATTCAGGCCGGCCTGGGGCTGGGGATTCGGCTTGGTACTCAAGGGCTCGACGAACAGCGCGCCCACTTCAGACCAAGGAAAAACGCGCGCACCGAGCAGGCGGCTGTCGAAATGCACACCCTCGCTGGAAAACGACTGCAACGTGCCCTCGACACGGTCCAGACCTTGGCTACGAATCCAATGCAGCAAGTCCCCTGTGGCCGGCGGTCCAGCCTGCCAAGCAGCCAGGACACCCTGGCGCATGGGATAGTGAATGCTCGCCAGCGCATCCACGCTTAGCGAGACGCGCACATCCCCGAGCAAGCCCAGCTGCAACTGCTCTTCCGCAAGCGGCCGCACGCGCGCGTGCAAGAGATCGCCGGAATGCAAATGCACCACGGCGTCTTCTAGGCCCATGCTCAAAGGCGAGGATTCCAGCGCACTTAATTGAGTCGGGCGCAGGAAGGCTGCATCCAGCGCCGCCAAGTCGAGGATCGGATCCTTACCCAGCTCGACCCGGGACGCCTGGCCGGAGCTGGATTCCACCTCCAGGCTCACCGCCGCCTGTTGACGCGCGCCTGCTTGCGCGGGAACCGGGGTCGGCTCGATCCGGCCGGTCGGCAGCAGAATCACGGCGGCAAGGGGGGCCATGCCGAGGCGGCGAAGCACGAACCGAGGTTGCACGGGAGGCATGGATGTTGGGTGACGGCATCCTAGGACTCAGTCGCCCCGTGCCCTAGCATCGGGCTCTGTCAGGTTGGCAGAATCTGGCCCGGGCGAGATTTTGGTTCTGCCAATAAGGCAGCACGCCTGCTTGCGACAGCGCGATGCGCCGTTGCCAGCGGGCTCGGCACTGTTCTTGCACCCAGGCGGCCAGCAATCCCCCCCAAACCCCTTCGCATGCGCCAATCCTTGGGGCCCCTTTCGGGCCTTGGGTTGGCCTGATCATCGTATTCCACGCGTACTCGCGCCCGCCTTGGTGCGCGCAGATGCGACTCCCTGTAAGAACGCCCGTTTCGGCACCAAAAACTCTAGGAAAAAGAACATGGCCAAGCAGATGGTCTTTGAAGCACAGGCCCACGACGCAATTCGGCGCGGGGTCGAGAAGCTTGCCAAAGCAGTTACCTCCACATTGGGCCCGCGCGGCCGCAACGCCGTGCTCGACAAAGGCTGGGGCGCCCCGACCATCACCAAGGACGGGGTGACCGTGGCCGAAGAGGTCCAGCTCTCCGACCCCTACGAGCAACTCGGTGCGCAGCTGGTGAAGGAAGTCGCCAGCAAGACCAGCGACGTCGCCGGCGACGGCACGACCACCGCCACCCTCTTGACGGAGGCGATCTACACCCAGGGCCTGCGCGCGATCATCGCCGGCGCGGCTCCTGCACGCATCTATGCCGCGCTCAAGGACGGCACGGATGCGGTTTTGGCCAAGCTCGACAGCATGGCCAAGCCGGTCACCAAGTCCGAGATCCAGCACGTCGGCACGATCTCGGCCAACAACGACGAGAAGGTCGGCAAGCTGATTTCCGACGCCATGGAGCGCGTCGGCAAGGACGGCGTCATCACGGTCGAGGACGGCAAAGGCCTGCAGACGGAAGTCACCGTCGTCGAGGGCATGCAGTTCGACCGCGGATTCATCTCGCCGCACTTCGTCACCGATCCGGACGCCATGGAGGCGGAGTTCGAGAAGCCCTTGATCCTGGTGTACGAGGACAAGCTGGGCAACGTGCAGAAGCTCCTGCCCTTGCTCGAAGCGGTCAAGCAAAGCGGCAAGAAGCTGCTGATCATCGCCGAGGACGTAGAGGGCGAGGCGCTGGCGACGCTCGTGGTCAACAAGCTGCGCGGCGTGATTTCCTGCTGCGCCGTCAAGGCTCCCGGCTACGGCGATCGGCGCAAGGCCATGCTCGAGGACATCGCCGCCATCACGGGCGCCAAGGCGATCATGAAGGACCTGGGCTATGAAATCGACCAGGTAACGCTGCGCGACCTGGGGACCGCCAAGAAGGTCACCGTGAATGCGGACACGACCACCATCGTCGGTGGCGCCGGCCCCAAGGCCGACGTGGACCAGCGCGTGGCCCAAATTCGCGGTGAAATCGAGCACACGACCTCGGACTACGACCGCGAGAAGCTGCAAGAGCGCTTGGCCAAGCTGACCGGCGGCATCGCCCAGATCAACGTCGGCGGCGCCACGGAAACGGAAGTCAAGGAGCGCAAGGCCCTGATCGAGGACGCGCTGCATTCCACGCGCGCCGCGGTCGAAGCCGGCATCCTGCCCGGCGGCGGCGTAGCGCTGCTGCGCGCCCGCGAGGTGCTGCACAAGCTCAAGAAGGAATCCCAAGGCGATGACTACGCCATGGGCATCGACGTCTTGTGGAACGCGCTCTCCAAGCCGCTGGAGAAGATTGCCGAAAACGCCGGTCACGATGGCGCCGTGGTGGCCCACCGCGTGCTGCGCGAGAAGTCGATCAGCTGGGGCTTCGACGCCCTGGAAGGCAAGTACGTCGACATGCTCAAGCAGGGCATCGTCGACCCCACCAAAGTCACCAAGTCGGCCCTGACCAACGCGGTCAGCGTGGCATCGCTGCTGCTCACCACCGACGCGTTGATCACCAACGCGCCGGAGAAGGCCAGCAAGAAGAAGGGTCCCGGTGGCCATGGCGGCCACGGCGGTCACGACGGCGAAGACATGGATGGAATGGGCGGCGGCGGAGGCATGGACTTCTAAGGCGTCGTCCGCGCCTGCCAAACATCAGCACACCAGCAACCCACGCAACGCACACAACACAAAACCATGTCCAAACAAATCCTGTTCGACAATTCGGCCCGCGCCAAGCTGCGCGACGGCATCGAAAAACTCGCCCGCACCGTGCGCGCGACGCTGGGGCCCGCGGGCCGCAACGTCATTCTTCAAAAGTCCTTCGGCTCCCCCACCGTCACCAAGGACGGCGTATCGGTGGCCAAGGAAATCGAGCTCGAGGATCCTTTCGAAAGCATGGGCGCCAAGCTCGTGCGCGAAGTGGCCAGCAAGACCAACGACGTGGCCGGTGACGGCACCACCACGGCCACGGTCCTGGCTTCGGCCATTTTCCAAGAAGGCATGAAGCACGTGGCCACGGGCGTCAGCACGATCGCGCTGCGCACGGGCATCGACCGCGCGGTCGAAACCGCAGTGGCTTCGATCCAGTCGCAGTCGCGCAAGGTCAAGGACCGCGCCGAGAAGAAGAGCGTGGCCACGATCTCGGCCAACAATGACCCGGAAGTCGGCGAACTGCTCGCCAAAGCTTTCGAGAAAGTCGGCGATGAAGGCGTGATCACGATCGAGGAGCATTCGGGTCTGGAGACCCAGCTCGAAGTCGTCGAGGGCATGGAGTTCGACAAGGGCTACTTGTCGCCCTACTTCGCCACCGACATGACCAAGCTCACGGCCGAGCTCAAGGACTGCTACATCCTGATCTACGAAAAGAAGATCTCGAACGTGCGCGAGTTCTTGCCGGCCTTGGAGCGCGCGGCTCAGACCGGTAAGCCCCTGCTCGTGATCGCCGAGGACATCGAGGGCGAGGCCCTGGCCACCTTGGTGATCAACAAGCTCAAGGGCGTGCTCAACATCTGCGCGGTCAAGGCGCCCGGATTCGGCGACCGCCGCAAAGCGTACTTGGGCGACATCGCGGTTTTGACCGGCGGCACGGCCATCACGGAAGATCTAGGCATTCCGCTCGACAAGATCACGCCGGCCCACTTGGGCCAAGCCAAGCGCGTGCAAGTGACCAAGGACCGCACCGTCATCGTCCACGGTATGGGCACCAAGAAGGCCATCGACGCGCGCTGCGCGCAGATCCGCGCCCAAATCGAAAGCACCAAGTCGGACTACGACAAGGAGAAGCTGCAAGAGCGCCTGGGCAAATTGACCGGCGGTGTGGCTTTGATCAAAGTCGGTGGTTCGACCGAAGCCGAGATGAAGGCCAAGAAATTCCTGGTCGAGGACGCGCTCAATGCGACGCGCTCGGCCATCGCAGAAGGCATCGTGCCCGGCGGTGGCGTCGCACTGCTGCGTGCCTCCGAGGCCGTGGCCAACATGAAAATCACCGGCGACGAGCGCTTCGGCGCCCAGATCGTCGAGCGCGCCTTGACCGCACCGCTGCAACAAATCGCCGAGAATGCCGGCGAAGACGGCGCCGTGGTGTGCGAAATGGTGCGCGAGAAAGGCAAGCACATGGGATTCAATGCCTTGACCGGCGAGTACGTGGACATGTTCAAGGACGGCATCATCGACCCAGCCAAGGTCGTGCGCTGTGCGCTGCAGAACGCGGCTTCCATTGCCGGTCTGCTCTTGACCACGGACTCGATGATCACCGAACTCAAGGACGACACCAGGCCGGTCGAAGGCAGCATGGCCTAAGCCCGTAGCCAAGGACTAGGGACCAGTCCGATTCTTGGTCACGCGCGCGGCGCCTTTGCCCTCTCGGCCTCCGGCCGGGAAGGAAAGGCGCCGCGGCAGTTGCCAAGGACCGCTGACACTTTTCGCCATCCTGCAACCACCGACCCACCCACTAGGTCCGTATGCGCGACACCGAGAAACGTGACTTCTACGAAGTGCTGGGCGTGGAGCGCACAGCCAGCGCCGAGGAGATCAAGCGCGCCTACCGCAAGCTCGCTTTGGCATTGCACCCCGACCGCAATCCGGGCGACAAGGAAGCCGAAGCCAAATTCAAGGAAGCTGCAGCGGCCTACGAGGTGCTATCCGACGAGAACAAGCGCAAGCAGTACGACCAATTCGGGCACCGGGCTTTCGGCCAGGGTGGCTTCGATGCCGGACCGCGCTCGATGGAGGACATCTTCGAGGCCTTCGGAGACATCTTCGGCAGCGGCATGTTTGGCGAGATGTTCGGCC
>JAKFYL010000062.1 GCA_021730845.1 Planctomycetota bacterium
ACCGATGCCGTCGGCAGCGCTGTTGCTGTCAGGCATTGCGCCAGCGTTCCGCTCGATGCTTACTTCGAATCCGACAAGCCCCTTGCCGTAGGAGTCAACCACACGACCCGTGATCGACCCTGAAGGCTGTGCGGCTAGATCTCCAAAGTCGAAGTCGCACGATTGCTTGCTCGCTGCGCTGAAGTTGATAACTTGGGTCGCAATACCTAGTTTGCGCAAGATCAACGCGTATGACTCCTTGGAGTCAATGCCGTCGAGGGTAAAATGACCGGTGTGGTCCGTTTTCGAACTGCGCCATTCCCTAGGGGTGCCTCCCTTCTCGCCTAAAATCGCGGCAACGACAGTTGCGCCTTCGACCGGCTCGCCATTCAGTGCTACCAATCTGCCGCAGGCGCTTTGATCCGCATCCAGTTCGATGCGAACGGGCTGACTGTCGATCCCGTCCTTTCCCCATTCCAATGCCGTTCGCCCGTTGGCAAAGCCTACAGCACTTGCATAAGCGAAATTGGGCCGGGGCGAATCTGCGGGAATTCCGTGGAGCAGGAAGTTCCCAAATCTGTCGCAACGCGTGCCATCGCCTTGAGCGGGGCCGATCCACACGAGTGCCTTTTCGACGCCCGCCCCGGTCTTGCTCGCCACCACTCGACCAGCCAGCGAAAGGCCCATTTCAAGTTCGAAATTCAGTTTCTTGCTGTCTCCGGGCGTTAGATTGATGAGCGCATCGGCGGGAACCAGTCCGCTGACTCGTACTTGGATTCGAGCAGGTCCTGGAGGCAAACCGGCCAGCTGGTACTTGCCGTCGGACGTTGTAAGAACCGCACTTCGCTGAAGCGGTTCGTTTGGCGGTTTGACTTGCGACTCGACCAGTGCATTGGTACATACACCGGCTGCGGAGGTCACGATCCCTTCCACGATGCATCCGTACCTCAGGTGCACGTCCAGTACTTGCCCGGCATGGCAGTTTGACATGTTTCGAATTTCAAGCCCAGGATCTTGGGCTCTTATCCTTACTGAATAGGCTTCACCAGCCATAAGTTCGAAGGAAAAGGCACCATTGCTGTCTGTCTTCGAGCTAGCCAGTACATGGGCGACTTGATCGCCATCCAATTCCAACGGGCCGGGGAGGGCCTCCTGTAGCAGTTCCACAGAAACGCCTTGGAGTGGCTGAAACTCTGGATCATACACTCGACCTTGCAGCATCGGTGTCGCGGAAGTGTCGACCGCACTTTCACTGGTCTTCGCCCCAGACTCCTGGGACTCCGGCTGGACCTTCGAGCCCAACGTCTCGCTCGTACTTGACCGCTGGTCCGCGAGCGAGCGCTCTCGCTGTATGGGTACTGCCACGTCCTGTGTGTTGCGCGGCCCTTTGGTCGCAAGCCACGCAAGCAGGCCGATCGTCGCGATGACTCCGCTAGTGATTCCTACTGAAACCTTCATATTGCGCACCATTTCGGAGACCATTTGAAACGCCAAGCAGTGAACCAAACCCCGGTGATCGCGGGCGCTGCTTACCAATGAAGTAGGCCCAAGTTTCGCAGTTGACTTGCGTGTCACACGTCACCAAGGAGGAAACAACTGGTTGGACCAGACATGGCGCCACGCGCTCTGGAGCCCGTGGCGAAGCGCAACAGGACTTGCCAACTCAGGCTACTTGGGGCAGTTGCAAGTTGGATGCCAGTAGTCTGCCCAAACCGCCCATCGCTGCGTAGCTGCGCAATATTGCATGACGAATGTGGTGTGGCAATTATCACACGGCTGGCCCGGCCCATAGCACACATCGTCCGCGCACCCATTCATTTCTATGCCGTAAGACATGTTACAGGCTTGCGGCATGGAAGGCAGCGGTGTTGCGGCGGACATTGCCACACATCCAAGGAGAAGTGCGCCCGTATTGAGAATGGCCTGAAAGGAACCACGCATGTCTTGAAACTCCGTTTGAACCTGTCACGAAGAAGAAGGCCTCAGCCTCTTCATGGTAGGCACAATCAAGGTCACACGACAATGACAACGACAACGACAACGACATGACGGCTATCGCCATAATTCTATATCTACGAGCATGTTACAACGACCATGTCCGCTTCGAATTGACAGCTGTCTGCTCAACACTAGGCACATGGTCCCACCTTTGAGCCCGCACCTCGGGTCGCATGGCTTCTCCAGCCAACACCTCGCACCAAGGGTGGCCTTGGCTGGGTAGCTGCGATCAATGCAGTTTGATCGGCGTGCTCTTGGCGCTGCGTAGCGGGCGTTTCGAACTTGTAGCTGTGTCGATTGCCCTTTGGCCGTGTGATTCTACAGGCAATTCGCTTGCACTGGCCGCACAAAGAGGCCGGCACTCGCCGAGAGGTCACCTGGCAGCGCGCGTCGCAAGGTCTGGTCGCGGCCTGGCTGGACGCGCTCGGGGCGAGCTTGCCCCACAAGCTCCCCGGGGCTAGTGCGTGCAGAATTGCACTTGCAGCGCATTGGAGAGGCCGACGCTGGTGCCATCGGGTTGCGGCGGATCGCGGAACCAAAACTGGTAGAAGTGCGTGTCGCCCACCATTGAGGCGTCGACCGGAATCGCATAGCTCATGTTCCCGGCGCCGTCGGAAACCTGCACGCTCAAGCGCAACAAGGGCGGCTGCACGAGCAACGTTCCGCCATAGAACGGCGCGGAATTCGTGGCCAGACCATAGAACGCCAGGCCCGAAACATTGGGCAAGGCCCCCTGGAGTTGGAGTACGAAGTCGTTGTCATACAAGCTCGCCTTGCCCTGCCAGCCGATCATCGGCAGAACACCCAGACTAGTCAGCTTGCCTGTTCCATACGAAAACGGGGACTGGCAGGTGGGAGGCTCCGAAGCGTTGATCGCGCCCGGGGAGCCCTTGTCGCTGCCGGCCCAAGCCACGTTGGAAGCCAGGAAATTGCTGGCGACCGGAGCGGAGAGTGCGTTGATGCGCTCGGCGGAACGCCCGCTTTGCACCGCAAATCCCCCGCTGCCCCAGGTCACGCTCTCGATGGTCGCATTGGCGGCGGTCTTGACCGCCAGCGTGGCCCCTGCATTTCCCAGCGGAAACAGGCTCCAGGGCCAAGCATGGGTCGAAACGACTTGACCGTTCAAGCTCTTGCGGCCGTCGGAGCCGAAGACCGCGCGTTCTCCTGCCGGCAGCAAGATGCGGCTGACGAGCGTGAACGTGGCGCTGCCGGCGGTGAAACGCATGCCGCCAAGATCCAGCGGTCCGCCCCACAGGCTGGCCAGTTCGAACCACTCGCCCAAAGCGTCCGATGTCGCCCCCGGGTCGACGAGGAGCTCGGTAACCGCTACCTGACCCGGCCCGACCACGACGCCCGGTTGCTCGAACGTGGCGAAATCGACGACCGAGCCAGGGCGCGCGACGCGAAACGTCGCGCCGTCGGATTCGATCGACACGTGTCCATCGGCGGAAATGAACCCACCGCTGCCATTGTTCGTATCGCCGTTGGTCGAACACCATTGCACGCGCGATCCCGCGAGGGTGTTGTAGCGCTCGACGACGTCCGGCGAAGGATGTTGGTAGGGGTTGCTGTCGCCGCAGGAGTACAAGACCAAACTGGGGTTCATGTTCGCCACCACCTGGGTCGACGAACTGGTGAAGGACCCATGATGGGCCGCGATAGACACTTCGACTTGACCGATGGAGACCGAGGCCGGCCCTTCCACGTTGGCGGTGCCGTTGCCGCCGGATGTTACGTCGCCGCCGATGTACACATCGAAGTCGCCATAGCGCACGACGACCGAAATCGAGCGCGAATTCTCCTCCTGCGAGGAACCGGCGACGTTCACGGAACCGGTCAAGTGCTGGCCGTTGATCGTGCAGATCTGCGCCGTGGCGCCGCCGCCAAGGGCAATCACTTGGCCGACGACTGGTGTCTGCCTGACTCCCGCAACGGAGTTCAGGTACTGCGTGACTTCGCTGTTCGAGGGGATGTTCGTATTGCCCCGGTCGTAGGCCGCAAGCAGCGGCTTGAACCCGGAGTTGAACACCTCGTCCATCCCCCCCATGTGGTCAGTGTGGAAGTGGGTGGCGATCGAGTACGAAAGCGCGCTCACGCCCTGCGAAAGGAGGTATGGCCGCACGATGGACGTGCCCTGACCGGGATTGCCGCCGTCGATGAGCAACGTGGTGCCCGTCGGTCCGATGACCAGCACAGCCAGGCCTTGATCGACATCGATCATGTGCACTTCGAGCTTGCCTTGGGCAGTCAGGCCGGGAACTAGACCGGCCAGCAAGGCCAAGCCGAGGAAGCGACGGAGGGTGTGCATTTCAGGAAGTCGGGACCGGGGGTAGGTGCGGAGGCGAAGAAACCAGGCTAGGAGCGTACCGCACTTGGGCAGGGGTGGAAGCCCAGCCGGCCGTGCGAGCGGTTAAGCTCGCCAGGCATGTGGTCCTGGTTGTTTGGAGCGCGCGCCCGCGCGCCCGTGCCGCTGGTCTTGTACACCCGGCGCAACTGCGGTTTGTGCCACGAGATGAAGGCCGAGATCCAAGCCGCGCGCGTGTCGTACCCCTGGACCCTGAGCGAGGTGGACATCGACGCCGATCCCAGCCTGCAAGCGGAGTACGGGCATTCCATTCCGGTGCTGTGGATCGGCGGACGCAAGGCTTTCAAGGGCCGCATGAGCGGCGTCGAGTTCGTGCGCAAGTTCGAGCGCATGGCGCGCGAGTGGTACCACGCCGAGGAATGGTCGCGCGCCCTCCAGAATGACGCTGGGGCCAGGCCCAAGGCCGGACCCCAGCGTGAAGAACCCGAGTCCAAGAACTAGTGCGAAGCTCGCGCTAGTTCGTGACCCCGGTAATTTGCACGTTGTCGATGCGCGCGTGTTCGCTGGTGAGCGAACAGTTGGTGCGGAATCGAACCCGGAAGCTGGCGTTGTTCGCGGCCCCCGCGGGCAGCGCGAAATTCACCGCGCCCCAAGTGGTCGTCTTCGTGGTTTCGACCGGGCTCCAGACCGAGCCGTTGTACCACTCGACATACAGATTCTCGGTCGAGTCCATGCCCGACGTGCGCCGGTTGTACAGCAAGCGAATCGTGTTGTAGCCCACGGTCGAAAGCGACTTCTGGGCCCACGAGGTTTGACGCACGCGCAATCCCCACGCTCCACTGAATGCCGAGGAGGACGAAGCGAAAGCGTTGGTGTTCTGCGCGGTCCAACCGCCGGCGGTCAAATTCCCGGTCTCGAACGTGTCGTTGAACAGCACCACCGTGGTGGCCGTCGAGCCCGTGGTGAAGCTCCACACCGGTCCCGCCGTCGAGCCGTTCGAGTTGCCGGCCGTGATCGTCCAATAGTACGTAGTGCTCGCAAGCAACGTGCCCGGAGCGAAACTCGTGCTTGCTTGCGTGCCCAAGAACTCGCTCGCGTCGGGCGTCGAATCCGTGCCGAAGTACACGTCGTAGCTGGTTGCGCCTGCGGCAGCGGTCCAGGAAAGGCTGGTCAAAGTGCTAACCCCGGTCGCCCCGTTGGCCGGCGCAGGATTGGCGACCTGGCCCGGGGGAGTTCCGCCGCCCACGATCTCGGCCAAATTCACACGCCAGCTTTCCAGCGTGCAGCGCATGCGCCGCGTCTGGTCGCTGGTGAAATTGTTCATGCAGAGATCTTCCGAGTAGTCCATGTAGTTGGTTACCGGATCGGGATCTCCACAGGTCGTTTGGGAACAGCCGAAATTGGGTTGGCTCTCGGGCAGCGTGTCGCAGATCAAATCGCCGTTCGCGTAGCAGTTCGTCGTTCCGGCGCAGCCGCCTTGGAACGTGTGCTGCAAGCCAAGGTAGTGACCGACTTCGTGCGTTGTCGTGCGGCCCTTGTTGTAGGGCGCGCCGATGGGCGCGTTGTTGCCGAAGGCGCTCCACAGTATGACTACGCGATCGAAGCTGTTGCCTACAACGCCCCCGCCGTTGGGAACGTAGGCATAGCCCAGGTTGCCGCCAGCCGTGTTGGTGTAGATGTTGAGGTAGTTGTTGGTGTCCCACGCCAGGGTGCTGTAGTAAGTGCCCCCGTCGTTGAACCATGTCGTGTTGGTCGTGCGCGTGATACCCGTGGTTGGATTGCCGCTCGGATCGGTGGTGGCCAAGTAGAACTCGACTTGCACGTCCGTGCCCGGAGCGCCGTTGCTGCCGGGGAGAGCCAAGAAATCTTGGTTGAGAATGTCGATTTGACTCTGGACCATGGCGTCACTGATGGCGCCTTGGCCGGTGGAGCTCATCAAGACGTGCACGACGACCGGAATGCGATAGCGCGCCACGGAGGGCGCGTACTGGGCCGCGGGATTGGTGCTGGAATTGGTGCAATCCGCCTGCAAACCCAAAATCGTGCTGGCCTCGAAGCCCTGCAGCGATCCCAATCCGCCGCCGCAGCGCAGGTTGTTGCGCTGGAAGAAATCCGAGGCCGCGTATTCGCTCCAACTTTGGAATAGGTACAAGCCTTGCGCGTCGAGCGCGTGGATCAGGCCGAAATCGTCTTGGAACACGCGCACAGCAGAGCCTTGGGGACCTCCGACTTGGCCTTGGAGCGTTGCTCCCTGGGCCAAGACGCAGCAGCTTGCCAGCGCGGCACAAGCACCGAGCACTTTCATGGACATAGGATGCCCTCTTGCATTCTTGGGGGGTGGGGTCCACTCGACAACGGATCGAGCGGCTTGCCCCATGGTAGCCATGGCGGCGGAGATTGGCGCGGCGCAGGCAAAGCGCGATATGCTCATTTTTTCCCCCGATGGCGCGCTTGTACGTATTGTCAGGTCCCGACCTGGGTCGTTCGTTCGAGATTCGTCCGGGCGACACTTTGGGACGCAACCAGGATTGCATCGTGACGCTGCGCGATGCCTCGATTTCGCGCGCCCACGCCCACATCGAGGAATCCGGCGGAGTGTGGTTTCTGGTGGACGATCGCTCGCGCAACGGCATCAGTGCGGGGGGAGTGCGCCAAGAGCGCTTGCTGCTGGTGGACGGCCTGGAGTTGAAAGTCGGCGAAGTGGCGCTGCGGTTTCGCCAAAGCGAGCCCGCGACGGCTCCCGCGCGCGGCGCAACCACTCCTCCGCCGGAAACCGCGTCTAGGGAAGATGTCCTCGCGTCCAAGCCACCGTCGGTGCCCCCGGCTCTTGCCGCCGGCCCGTCGGCGCTGGACATCGAGGATGAAATCGAAATTGACAGCGAGCCCGAAATCGAAATCGGCGTGGGCGGAGGTGCGACCGCCCGCTCCCAACCACCGCCCAAACCGCGCGCGAGCCCATCGCCGGCGCCGCCTGCGGCAGGCCGCGGACGTTCCGGCACCCTGCCGACGCGCGCGGGCCCGACCGGCCCCAGCGTGCGCCAAGTGAGCGGCACGCTCTTGCAGTACCACAAAGTCGAAGCGCACGGCGGCGGGATTCTCGGCGCGGAACTGAGCCAGATGCCATGGTGGCAGCGCGCCGCTTTGGTCTTGCTAGCCTTGGCCGTCGCGGCGGGAATTTTCGCCCTCGCGTACTGGGGCCTGCATCTATGGGGCGCTTCGACGCTCGATCCGCAGGCGCTGGCCGACGAGCCGCCAGCGCTCGACCAACCCTCGGGCAACTAGGAGCTCTGCCCCCGTGACCGCAGCCGCCGCTTGGGCACTGAGCGCAAAAGGCGTGACGCACTTCTATTCGCGCGGCTGGCTGCGCCCGAGGTCCTTTGCGCTGCGGCAGGTCGATCTGAATCTTCCAATCGGACAGTCTCTTGGGCTGATCGGCCCCAACGGATCGGGGAAGTCGACCCTGCTACGCCTGCTCGCCGGCATCGAAGCGCCGAGCGCGGGCTCGCTGCAAGTGATCGGAGGTTCGCCGCTAGCCCAGGCCATGCGCGAGCGCGTCGGCTACGCGGCCGAGGAGTCGCACTTCCCGCCTGAATTGCGCGCGAATGACGCCCTGGACATGCTCGGCGCGCTCAAAGGAATGCAGCGCGCGCAGCGCCGGTCGCGCGCGCAGTCGCTGCTGGATCAGGTGGGGCTGACCCAGGCAGCGCGCCAGAAGCTAGGCGGTTTCTCGCGCGGCATGCTGCGACGCTTTGCTTTGGCCCAAGCTCTGCTGGCCGAGCCCGACTTGCTGTTGCTCGACGAACCAACCGCCGGACTCGACGCGCTAGGCCAATCGGCCTTCGAAGCGCTGTACGATCAAGCTCGACGGCGCGGATGCTCGATCGTGTTGTGTTCGCATCAGGCCAGCGATCTGGTGGATCGCTGCGACCAAATCGCGGTTCTGTGTGGGGGCCGAATCGTCGCGGGCGGGCCGCGGCAAGACTTCTGGCTCGCATGGGCCTCTAGCTGGGAAGTCGAGATCCAGGCCGACGAAGGCGCAAGGCGCTCCTCACAGGTAGCGCGTGTGCGCGCCGGGCTGGAAGCACTCGATACCAAGGTGCTAGGAACGCGCCCCAGCCAGCGCGCCATGGCGGAGTTGTTCCGGAGCTGGGCAACGAAACCCGGGGGCCCGGCGAACTCGCTGCGGGGCGAACTCCACCCCGGCACAGACCCAGAGGCATGAACTGGCATCTGCTTCGATTGGCAGCGCGGCGCGTGTGGTCGCCCGCGACAGTTGCTGCGAGCGCCGCCCTGTTGGCGGTGCTCGCGTTCCTGGGGCGTGCCCCGGTCGGCGAACTGGGCGCAGGTAGAGAGCGACCCGGCGCGGAATTCGCCGACCGATTGCTGCTGGCGGCCTGCTTGTGCGTGCCGCTGGCGCTCTGGCCAGCAGCCCAGACCTTTCGGCACTGGCGGCGCGGGGAATGCGACTGGCTGGCTGGTGTTGTAGCCAGCCCTTGGAAAGTGCTCGCAACATGGTGGGCGGGCACGGGTGCTGCGGCCTGCGCCTTGATCGCGCTCGCTGTGTTGATTGCCAGTGTTGGTCCCGGCGCAACGGCGCCCGTGCGCGAGCGCCTGCAGCAATTCACGCATCCCTTCGTGTTGCTCGGTGGAACGCAGTTGCATTGGAGCACGACTTTGTCGCTCGAGCCGCGCGCGGATCAGGCCGGCGCCGTTCTGGGTATTCATCCGCGATCCATCGGTGCGGCACCGGCAGCGACGTTGTTCGCGCGCGCCCGCCGGCAGGCCGCGGTTCCGAAAGCGGCGAACGCCTTGGAGTCGCAAGCCAGCCAGCGCGTGTTCGCCGCGCGGCACCTAGAACTGGAGTTGCCCAGCGGTCAGGGCCCCCTAGAGCTCGAGCTTTGGATCGACGGCGGCGACGCGCTCATTTCCATCGATCGCGACTCCCTGCTACTGGCCTCTGGCGCAAGCGAGCCGGCGTGGCGCGCGGCGACGCGCTGGACGCTCGGCCTTTCGGCGGTGGTGCTCGCCGCAACTGCGCTCGCGTTGGGCCTTGGCGCCTGGCTGCGACCCGCCACGGGTCTGTGCGCGGTGCTTGCGATGGCGCTGGCTGCTGAGCTCGCCACGCGCCGCTGGCCGGAGCTTGCGCCATGGCTGCCATGGTCGGCGGCGAAGGAACAATGGCAGCACTTGCGCTCGGGTCTCTTCTTGGCGGATCAGCTTGGATGTGCGTTGCTAGGCGCCGCTTTCTGCGTGGCCGCGGGCATCGCGCTGGGCTCGATCCGGCCCCCAAACTGGAGCAGAGAATCGTGAAGCGGGGCGGGAGCGTCTTGGCAGCTTGCGCGGCAGTGCTCTTGCTGCTGGCCCCGCTGGGTCTCGCTGCACTAGCACCCCGAGGCCAGGCCGAACCCGGTCGCCACCGAATTCTGGGCCCCGTGGCACCGATCCTGGCCCAAGCCCAATGGCTGCGTTTCGATCGAGAAGTATGGCGCGGTGACGTCGACCGAGCCCTGGGGCTGGCTCGCTCTGCACTGGAACTGGATCCGCGCTCGACCCCGGGCTGGATCCGGATCACCTGGCACCTGGCATTCGATCGCGGCTCCGCGGAGCGCAATCTCACTTCCCAAGAACGCCTAGGCTGGCTACGCGCCGGCCTAGCCTGCGCGCGCGAAGGCGAAGCCCGTGCACGCGAACCGGCAGACCTCGCGCAACTGCAAGCCGCTTTGGCATGGCAATTGGCCCAGGAAGACCCCCCCATCGATTGGCCGGGGGGGAGGGAGGCTTTGCTGCAAGAGTCCTGGAACGCCCTCGCCCGCGCCGAGCGCCTTCGAGATTCCAACTGACAGCAGGCATGCAATCTCCGGCGGCAAGCGTATTCTCCACCTCAACTCACCAGGACCGGCGCAGATGTTGGCGGATTTGGCACGTTATGTATTGGGGTTCTTCAACGAGTACCCCTACGGTGCTCCGTTCCTGGTACTGCTGTTGTGCGGGTTAGGACTGCCGCTCCCGGAAGAAGTCACGCTGATCGGTTCAGGAGTGTTTCTGCACCGCGGGAACATCGACTTCTGGACGATCACGGCAGTGTGCTCCGCGGCGATCTTGCTCGGCGATTCCGTGCCCTACTGGCTAGGCCGAAAATTCGGCATGCGGGCCCTGCGCTGGCGCCTGTTGCGGCGCGTGGTGCATCCAGAGCGCTTCGCGAAACTCGAAGCGCGTTTCAAGGAACACGGCAAGTGGGCTGTCTTCGCCTGCCGTTTCTTCGCCGGCATTCGCATCCCGGGCTACTTCCTGGCCGGAACGATGCGCATGAGCTACGTGCAGTTCCTGGTTCTGGACGCCTTGGGGATCGCACTTTCCGTACCGATCTCGATTTGGCTGGGCAAGGTGTTCGGGGAGAACGTCGACGAGCTCAAGAACCGCGTGCATGACCTGCACCTGATCTTGGCCTTTCTGGTGGTGGCCCTGGCGCTGGTGATGATTGTCCGCAGCCGCCGGCGGGCTGCTGTCGGCTCTGGGGTAGACAAGGATCCGCCAGCGGAACTAGGCCGATAGGGAATCGGGCCCAGGTCCGTGGATCAACGCTGACGTAAAGTACTGCTATATATTGCTTTATGTCTCATGGCATAGGTTAGGAGGCGACCAGGCCCCAAGTGCATGCCCCAAGCGTGTGGACGCCGCAGGTGATCCACTGGCCTGGGCCACTTTCGTTTGACCGGCCCCCCCACCAAGCTAGACTCTTTGCCCAATTCAACGCATCCAGCGCCAAAGGTGTCTAGGCCGCCCATCAGGGTGACCTAGCGCAAAACGACCAACTCCGGAGGCCTCGCCCACGCGGCCTCTTGTGAAACGGACGACGGAAGTTTGCTAGAGCCCTGGCCAGCCCCCCCCAAAGGGCGCCGACAACCCCTTTCGCACCTCGCGCTAAGCCCCCCAGACAACGCCCCCACGTATGGACAGCTATTTACTTCTGCTTTGCGGCGCCGCAGCGATCCTGGCCCTCGTCTTTGCCGTGTTTGTGTTCCTGCGGATCATGCGCATGGACACCGGCGACCAGAAGATGCAGGACATCTCCAAGCTGGTGCAGGAGGGAGCGTCGGCTTTCCTAGCAGCCGAGTACAAGTGGCTGGCGGTGTTCGTGGTGATCGTCACCGTCATCATCGGCGTCTCTTCGGAGGCCAACGGCCTGGGGGTGCGCACCGCCGTCGCGTTCGTGACGGGCGCCACGGCCTCGGCCCTGGCCGGCTACTTTGGCATGTACACCTCGACCCGCGCCGCCTTGCGCACCACGCAGGCCGCGCGCACCAGCTTGAGCGACGCGCTGCGCGCTGCATTCAGTTCGGGCTCTGTGATGGGTATGACCGTGGTGGGATTGGCCCTCTTGGGGTTGGTCGTATTCACCTATATCTACACGGACAACCTGACCGCCATCAGCGAGGCGTCGCTCAACCAGGTGCTAGGTTTCAGTTTTGGCGCGTCCTCCATCGCGCTGTTCGCCCGCGTCGGCGGCGGTATTTACACCAAAGCGGCTGACGTCGGCGCGGACTTGGTCGGCAAGGTCGAAGCCGGCATTCCTGAAGACGACCCGCGCAACCCGGCCGTGATCGCGGACAACGTCGGCGACAACGTGGGTGACGTGGCGGGCATGGGCGCGGACCTGTTCGAGTCGTACGCGGGATCGATCGTCGCCGCCATGTCGCTGGCCTTTTTCGCCTTCCGCGGGGACGGCCAAGAGGTGCTCATGTCGATGGTGCTGCTGCCCATCGCCGTGTCGGCCATGGGCATCCTGTCCTCGATCGTGGGCTCGTTTTTCGTGCGCGCCAATCAAGAAAGCCAGTTGCAAGGTGCCCTGTTCCGGGGCCTGGTAGTGGCTTCCATCGTGGTGGCGGGCGCGACGTACTGGCTGTGCACCACCTTGCCCATGCCTGGACACATCGGCGCCACGGGCGGCGGCATGGAGCCTGGGATGAAAGTCTTCCTGGCCATCATGTCGGGTCTTGTTGCCGGCGTGATCATCGGCAAGTTGACCGACTACTACACATCCGGAAGCTACAAGCCGGTGCAGCGCATCGCGCAGCATTCCCAAACGGGTGCGGCGACCAACATCATCCACGGCCTTGCGACAGGCATGGAGTCCGTTGCCCTGCCGGTGCTGTTCATATGCGCCGCGATCTGGACTTCGTTCCACTTCGCAGGCATTTACGGCGTGGCGATGTCGGCCGTCGGAATGCTCTCCACCCTGGGTATTTCGCTGGCGGTCGACGCCTACGGCCCAGTCGCCGACAACGCGGGAGGTCTGGCGGAGATGGCTGGACTGCCCAAGGAAGTTCGCCACCGCACGGACTCACTGGATGCCTGCGGAAATACCACCGCCGCCATCGGCAAGGGATTTGCCATCGGATCCGCGGCGTTGACCGCGCTGGCTCTCTTCAGTGCGTTTTGCACGCGCGCCGGGGAATTGTTCCGCAATTCGACTTCCAAGGGTGAAGGCATGCTCGCCCCGGATGGGACCCTGCTACTGGACGTCAACTCGGTCAACGTCACGGTTGGACTCTTGATCGGCGGATTCCTGCCGTTCCTGTTCAGCGCCATGACCATGCGCGCCGTTGGCAACGCGGCTACCAAGATGGTGGACGAAGTTCGCCGGCAGTTCCGCGAAATCAAGGGTTTGATGGAGGGCACGGCCAAACCCGACACGGCTCGCTGCGTGGCCATCGCAACCGAGGGAGCGATTCGACAGATGGCCGTTCCTGGCCTGATGGCCGTCGGTGTGCCGATTTTGATCGGCCGGTTCTTGGGGGTTCAAACCCTGGGAGGGACGTTGGCCGGAGCTCTGGTCTCGAGCGTGATGTTGGCGATTTTCATGGCCAACTCGGGCGGAGCTTGGGACAACGCCAAGAAGTACATCGAAGGCGGCCAGTTGGGCGGCAAGGGCGGCCCCGTGCACAAAGCGGCCGTCGTCGGAGACACCGTCGGCGACCCATTCAAGGACACCTCTGGCCCCTCGCTCAACATCTTGATCAAGCTCATGACCGTGGTGGGCGTGATTTTCCTGCCCTGGTTCATCTAGGAGCGAGGGCACGGCGAGGGACAGCCGAGTGCGCGTCCCAGGAACGAGCCCAAGTTCGGTACCCGGCGGCCCAGGTGGCCGCCGGCGGCAACGGGACCGCTGGATTTCGACGATGGCTTTGGAAATCTGGTCTAGAATTGATCCTAGATCGACCGAATGACCACGCCTGCCCCGGAGCATCGTTGGACGCCCTCGAACTGAGTGCTATCGCAGCTCGTTTGGCGGAGCAGAAGAAGGGTGAGGCGATCGCCGTCCTCGACGTCCGCACAGAGACCAACGTCGCCGACTATTTTGTAGTCGTGACGGGCACTTCCCGCCCCCATGTGCGCGCCTTGTTCGAGGAGTTGCACGTGCAATTCAAGCTCCTGGGTGTCCAGCACGGCCCAGTCGAAGGCTTGGACCTGGGTTGGTGGGTGCTGCTGGATTTTGGCGACGTCGTGGTGCACTTGATGCAGCCCGAGGCGCGCGAGTACTACGACATCGACGGGTTGATGGCCCACGCGCCGCGTGTCGATTGGGGCGCGATCCAGGTCCGATTGCGGGAAGCCCAACAAGCACCGGCTTAGCAGTCCGTGGTGAACGTAGCTACTGCGGCTTTCACCACGAACTGCTAGCTCGCGAAACATCTGAGGGCTGGAGCGGCCAGGGAGACTACGATCCAGGCCATGCCGGTCGCTTGGATGCCCTGGGGCGAAGAAGCCATGCGTGCCGCCCAAGCGCGCGGCGTGCCGATCTTGTTGCTCTTGGAGGCGGCTTGGTGCCGCTGGTGCAAACAGCTCGACCAGGTCGTGCTGCAAGATCCGCGGGCTGCGAGCTTGATTCAGCAAGGCTTCGTGCCGGTGCGCGTGGACAAGGACCGGCGCCCCGATTTGGACCTGCGCTACTCCAAGGGTGGCTGGCCCACCTTGGCGTACCTGGACGAACAAGGCAACGCCTTGGCGTCGGACTTGTACTTGGACTTGCCTGCCTTCCTGCAGCGATTGCAGTTGATCGGCGGCTACTGGAAAGACAATCGCGAATCCGTGCGCCGACGCCTGGCTGAAGCAGCGGAACGGGAACACAGCCAAGGACTGCCCGGAGAACTGTCGCGCGGCATCGTTGACTGGACTGTGAAGCACCTGCTCGAAAGTGCCGATCCCCAGTACGGAGGCTGGGGCAAGGAACACAAATTCCCTCATACGGAGGCGCTGGACTTGATCCTGATGCGCTGGTCGGAAACGGGCGACGAGAACTTGCGCAAATTGGTTCTCAGAACACTGCGCCATGTCCAGCAGGGCGAAATCCATGACCGGGTCGAAGGCGGGTTCTATCGTTTTGCCGCGCGCCGCGATTGGAGTTCGCCGCACCACGAAAAAGTCTTGGATAGCAATGCGCAGCGCTTGCGCTCTTTCGTCCAGGCCCACCAGGCTCTTGGGGAACCATCCTTCGAAGGCACCGCGCGCGGCGTCGTGCGTTGGCTCGAAGCAGTGCTGCTCGACCGGGAAACAGGCGCTTTTCGTGGCAGCCAAGATGCGGACCCTGAGTATGCGCACCTAAGCACGTTGCCGGAGCGCCGAGCACACAAGGCTCCGGCGACGGATCCGACCATCTTTGCCAACTGGAACGCGCGTTGCGCCAGCGCGTTACTGGAAGCCGGCGTCGTCCTGGCAACGCCGCACTACCAGGAGCTGGCGTTGGGGGCCCTGCAGTTCGTGGTCGAGAATCTGGTCGATCCCCATACCGGGGTCTTCCACTACTGGGACGGCAGCTACCACTTGGCTGGTCTGCTCACGGACCAAGTGCACGTGCTCCTGGCCCTGCTGGACGCCTACCAGTACCACGGAGACCCGCGCTGGTTGGCGCACGCCCAGGCACTGGCCGAAAACACACGACGAATCCTTGCCAGCCCCTTGGGAGGGTTCTGTGACGCGCAGCACGAACTGCTTTGGGATGCGCCGGCACGCAGGGCAAGCCGCTCGATCCAAGACAATGCGCTCGCCGCCGAAGCTTTCTTGCGGCTGGCCCACGTAACGCGCCAGGAATCATGGGCCAAGCTGGCCCACGACACGCTCAAGTCCTTTGCGGGCGATTACAAGCGGCACGGCGACTTCGTCGCCAGCTACGCCCGCAGCGTGGACTTGATGCTCCAGCCGCCAGTGCACGTGACCATTGTCGGCTATCGCGGCGCCAAGTCGACTCAGGCCCTGCGCGCCGCAGCCTTGGCCCCGTATGTCGCTAGCCGCATCGTGCAAGTCATCGATCCGGCCCAGGACCCTGAGTTGTTCGAGCGCAGCGGGCTCACGCAACTCGCCGCCGGCAGCGCCGCGCCTCACGCCCGAGCCTTCATCGAGCGCGGCCGGGAGAGTTTCGCCGAAACATCGGAACCGTCGCGCTTAGTAGCACTGATGACGCGCGTCGAATAGACCAGCCGACGTTAGTTGTACGGCGGTACGGCGCCCGGTTGTACGGCGGTACGGCGCCCGGTTGTACGGCGGTACGGCGCCCGGTTGTACGGTTGTACGGTGCCAGGCTCGAATCCAACACCTT